>CAZKKN010000016.1:0-12444 GCA_964553375.1 uncultured Eggerthellaceae bacterium
TGTGTAATTTACACCCATTCCGTTAGCAAAAAGTTGTAAGCCACTGGGAAAAGCTCTCAAACTGAAATCACAGATATCGGACCCGCTGAAGCCTCGGCGGGTCTTTCTATTCCCAGGTCAAGCACATTTTTTGATTCTGCGGTATTAAGAGAATTCGAAAGAAGTGGAAAGATTTGGATAGCTTTCCAAAACAATGGTCTCGATAAACCACTTGCAACGATTGCTTGGGAGTGTTTTTCGCCCGAAACGGCAAAAATAGTACCATTTTGAACTCACTCCCAATTCGGGGCACCTAATTTCATGTTTGCCCAGTTCAGGATGGGGTGTAAAAAATCGCCTGGTGCTGAAGAATTGGTTGATTTTTCAGCGGTTTTCGAGCAATTCGCACTCTCACCAAGATTCGGAAAACAGTACCAGCCGAGTTGTTATTGCATGAAATAGAGCCGAATGCGGGGTCATAGCCAAGCTCTTTTTTGGATGGCGTGTGGTACCGTTCGTGTTTCCTTTATATCCATCAATTGCGTTGCAAGACATCAAACGCCACTTCAAGACTCTTAAGGCTATCGTTTTTGTACCGTGTGTGGTGTTCGAGATAGGATATCGTTTCGCATATGCGGCCGAAACGTACGAAAGCTTCTAGATCATCGCCTGATGACCCTCACGTCTATCATAGCTCGATGATATGCGGTATCACTTCTGGGTCGTGGTTGGCAAGCGCTTCGATGCAGGCGGGATCAAGACACTGCTCCTTTATCCATGCAAGGGACACTTTCTGATCCGCCTTATCTTCTGCGATTCCGCTCGTGATCATCGCATCCCAAGACTGCCTCGAATACCCACCATCGGAGAACAAGAGCACGAACTTCCCCTCGCAATTTGAAATTTTGACAGCAAAGAGTCCAGGAGAGTGCCCCGGGATGGCAACAAGCGTGATAGAGCCATCATCGAATAGATCGAAGGATTTTCCGAAAGGACCTTGCATCTCGTTCCAATCGAACAGTTCTATTCTTGCACCTTCCCACCTTTTTTTCTGGTAGCGTATTTTGCTGATGATTCCCCGAGAAGTACCTTCCATCTCATCACGAGACACGAGGATGTGCTTGGCATTAGCTAGAGGCATGAGCCCGTTCACATGGTCGCAATCTAGGTGGGTGAGCAGCAAGTAATCGATGTCGGATGGAGCTATGCCCATTTTATGTAGTTGCTCATCGAGTGCAAGACCATGTTCAACAAGACCTTGGTTCACGAGATACAGCAGCCGAGAGCCGAGCGATCTTATCTGTGCTTTTCTGTCGAAGCTGCCATTGGGACTCATGTCGCGATTCCAGCCCGCGTCAACGACGATAAGCCCCTTGGGATGCTCGATGAGATAGGCTGATACAGGTAGCCATATCCGTTTAGACCTAGGAGAAAAGATGCCCGAAGCTTTCAAGGGATCGCATCTATCGCCTCCAAAAGCGAGCTCAGGCGCGATGCGCACCTCTCCGACATGAAGTACGTGTATTTTTATATGGCTTAAAGTCACATTGTCTTCCATCTCGTCCTCTGATGTCTGCTAGCTCTTAGAAGATGCGCTTCTTATTAGTTCATAGTTCACTTTAAGCGCTACTCAGGAAAGACAAGAACGACACATTTGTAGATTGTGTACAGAGTTTAGAATGGGCGGATTTCTGATTTGCCGGTGAATGCGGGAAGTATTTCAAGCGAGCGAGACAATGCAGCATGAACGTCTTCTCTTGGTACAGAAGACGGATCATTGAGCCAGAATATGCATGCCGAGACAACGACTGAGGCGGCAACTTCCATCAGAAAGTCGGTGCGTGCCATTAGCCCAGTCTCGCGATCGAGCCGTTTGCGCAGATGAGCTTTGATGGCATCTTTCCACTTCTCGGAAAGTCGGCCGTTGTGGCGAATGACTAATTCCGCATAGAAAAACGCCGAATTGGCCTCTAAGTAGTCAAGAGTCGGCTCATATGGCGAAAGCGATGTCGAGTCTATCATGCCCGGAGAAGCGACCCAATCGTTCATTGCGGTTATCCTTGCGATATGGATGTCCTCAAGCTGCTCCATCAGCTCGTCGATGTTACCATAATGAGTATAAAAGGTGCTCCTGGCCACATGAGCTTCATCGCAAAGCTGCTTGACATCGATGGAAGAGAGAGGCTTCTTGCAAAGAAGGGATTCAAGGGCATCCGCCATTGATGCCTGCGCCGGGGTCATATGTTCGAAGCCATATCGTTTATCCATGATTGATATATTTTAAGGTTCCCATCTGCTCATTCTGACTATCAAGTGTGATAAGCGGCATCGAATGAAATCCCTTAGTCCTATGGGCGTCATTTTTAGGACAGGAGCATTTCGAATGCGACGTTCGCTCTTTCGAACGGGAACTTATCCTTATCGACGGGCATCTCTGTGAAACCGAACTTGCGATACAAATGGATTGCAGCTTCGCAAGCGCTATTTGTAACGATGATGATTCGGTCGATGCCCTTATTGCGAGCATATTCGATGCAGGCGTTAAGGCAGGCACTCCCTGCTCCTGTTCCGGTAGACATACCACGAGCTGCGAATTTCATGATCTCCCAATCGCCATCCTCGCGAGGTCCAATGAGGCAGCATGCCAAGACTGAACCGTAGTCGTCAAGCGCAAAGAAGATTTCACCACCAGCAGCAATATAGTTGTCGACATTGGCAAGTTCACGCTCGTCTTCGGGCTCCATCGTAAACATCTCAGAGATCCAAGCCGTGTTCAATTCGATGAAGTCATCAAGGTATTCAGGAGAGTAAGGAACAACAACCATTGCTTGCCCTTTATCCTTTCTTCTAATCAAATCAATTCTGTGGAAATAGGCAATTGATTAGTGGGTATAGCCAGGTCATTCTGAAGAGCGTTATGTTTCATTCTCGCTTCACTCTTTTCATAACTCGTCATTCATGGTTTTCCTGCAATACCATTTTAGATTAGGAGGTCCGTTTAAGACATTGAAATGCCATCGGCGTTCGGCTTTGCGTGTAGATAAATCTTGCATCAAGTGAGTCCAAAACGGTACCGAGATTTCTCGGTACTGGACGGACATCCTATAACGAGGCGATATGACATGACCCTGCACGTGCAATTATCCGCCCCTGCAACTATTGAGTGGGAATAGGACGCGATTGCAAGATCATAGGGCGCCTTGATCGCCCTATCCATTCTTCTTCCGGATTACATCGCGTTTCGGCCTCGAAAGTATGGTTAAGCAGACTGTAAGGCGGCTGAAGCCGTACTTCCGGCGTCGAAAGTACGGATATCGCGATTGCGATCATACTCTCGAGGCGAAAAGTCGATGTAATCAACCTGCTTTTTGGATAGCTGCACCGCGCGTCGGATGGATGCCCGGATAGTCAGGCTGCGTCACCTTTTCCACACCACGAAACAGTGGGCTGACTGCCAGCTCACGGGGAGGTGACGGATTGGCGGGTGGGAGTATGCCATAGGTGGCTTGGTCTTAAAGTAGAGCTATAAGTGGCAGAAGGAAGGGGACATCATGGAGATCCGCATACCCGATGAGCGCGAGGACCTGCGCCTGGACCGGCAGCACGGGGACGAGAAGCTGAAGCACATCAAGGACCACGAGGGCGACCTGCGTCGAAAAGAGCAGGACGGCTCCTATCACCGGATGAAAGAGGCCAAGGAAGGCCATGACTACGCCCTGGGCTACGAGGAGCGCGACGAGCGCCATCGTCAGCACGAGCGCGATGCCGCCCTGGTCGAGGAAGTGAACACCGCTCTGCGTGATAACGGCTAGACCTCTTTCATACGCAAGAACAGGCTGATTCGCTGCTCTTGCCGTGCACTGAGTGACTGGATTGCATAACCGCATCGCACGCCAGAAAGGTGCGTCGTATAGTTACGCCTCATCCTGATTATCGATTTGCTCTCCTAGAGCTTGGTTACCCTCACGTGGATGCTGCCGCGCAGGCCGGGGACACCCTGCGGACCGTCGAGGTTCCAAGACTCGTCAGGGAACAGCATGCCATCATTGAGCTGCAGGGCACCGCTCAGGCCCTCGGCCAGTCCCTGGGCCGTTTCGGGCTTCCACCATCCATGGGGCACACGGATGCTGCCTGCGGGCTGGTTGGCGTCAATCTTTGCCAGCAGCCTCACCTTGCCATAGGCGCTTTCCACCTCGCAAGCATCGCCCTCGGCGATGTCCTCGCGCTGGGCATCCTCAGGATTGATGAACAGGTAGGCATCGGGCTCGTGGACGCGCAGGCTCTCGATTTGATGCAGGCAGGTGTTATACGAGTAGCGTTCGCGATAACCGGCGAAGGCAATGTAGGGGAACTTGCCCGATGCGGCACCGGGATCGGCAGGCTCGATATAGGAAGGCAGGGAGTCGTAGCCGAGGTCGGCCAGTACGCTGCTTGCAAGCTCCACCTTGCCCGACGGCGTGACGAACCGCCCCATGGCAACGGGCTTCATCATCACAGGCATCGGCGCTTGCGCGCAAGCGTCTTCCCAGGTCATATCCAGCGGCGCCAAGCGGAAGTCGTAGAGTGCGTACTCGTCCTCCCAAGGGAATGCATCTGCCAGCCCCAAACGGTCGGCAAGGCCCTTCACTACGAAGTACCAGCTCTTGCATTCGCCGACCGGCTCGCAGAAAGCCTGTCCCACAGTAAGCAGCGGCGCGAGGTCGAAGGCGGGTGCGAGCACGTCGCGCTCGGCCCACATGTCGCCCGGTAGCACGTAATCGGAAAGCTGCGCAGTAGGCGTCATCCAGTTCTCGAAGGCCACCATTAGGTCCTGGTTCATGAGCGCATCCACGATGCCTTGTTGGTTCGCATAGCTCATCACTGTGTTGTTGGCCACGGCGAAGAACGCTTTCACGGGGTAGGGGCCCTCACCGCGCATGGCTGCGAAGAGGTCGGGTGGGATGGCAGCGCACGACTGCGTCAGGATGTCGGGTTCATAAGGGATTCCGAAACGCTGCAAGGCATCGCGGTACAGATCGGAAGCGGCAAATGTGAGCAACGAATGGGTATGGCGTCCAAGTTGCTTGGCGCGTTGTTCGGCTGTGAGCGCAGGATAGTCGGCAAGCTGTGCATTCGTCACGCCGCCGAGTGCAGGACCGAACACCGTCTCGGACTTGTTGAGGTTTCCGCAGATGGCGCGTAGGATGCAAAGCGCCTGGATGAGCGAGGTGGAGTTCACCTGCATATCGGGTACCACGCCCCAGGGAATGAGTGCCGCCTGCGCATTCGCATAGATGCGCGCGGTCTCGCGGATCTGCTCGGCCGAAATGCCGCAGATCTGCGCTACGCGCTCGGGGTCATACTCGCGCACGCGCTCACTCAGCTCATCGAAGCCTATGCATTGATCGCTTACGAAGCCGTGGTCATAGAGGTCCTCTTCGATTATCACGTTGATCCACGCAAGCGCCAAGGCGGCATCGGTGCCATAGCGGATGCGCAAATGATGCTGAGCGAGCTTCGAAGTCTCGGTGATACGCGGGTCCACCTCGATCAGCGTAGCCCCACGGGCGAGCGCTTCCTTCAGATTCAGGAACTCTCTGGGCCAGCGCTCGGTATCGCGGTCCTGCCCGAAATAGATGATGCAATCGGCTACTTGCCAATTCGCACTGGTATACCAACCATATACAGCGCGATGGACCTGTGCGGTGTTTCCCATGCACAGCTGCACGGGAGCGATGTAGTTCACGGCACCCAAGTGGTTCATAAGGCGTCGGGTTATTCCACCGAAGCCGATGTTCAACGGCATCTCGGAAACCGCGAAAGTCTCAGGTCCGTATGTTGCAATGACCTGCTGGAGTTTAGCGGCGATCTCATCGAGCGCCTGGTCCCAGGAGACCTCTTCCCATTGCCCGCTACCGCGTTCGCCCATGCGCTTGAGCGGGTGAGTGATGCGGTCTGGATGCAGCCGGTATTCGTCGATGATGCGGATCTTGCTGCAAATCGCCGGTGCTTGCGGGTTTGCGGGAACAACCTTCAGCTTCCCATCGACCCTGGTAGCTGCAACGGCACAGCCCCCATCGCAGAAAACGCACGTGCTGAACTTGGTTTCCATGGCAGACCCTCCCGTGGCTTCGACAGCTCTTCCGAGAAATGCTCTTGTCATAGAGTATACCTAAGGGTGAGAAGTAATGCGTAAGGGGGGTGAGATGCTGATGATATACAAGAGGCAATGCCTTGAAGACCCTCACATGTTCGCGGGACGAGCATTTCCGGTAGGCATTCCAGCATCTTGCGCAAATCGCCTTTCCCTCCCAGCAGCATTTGATTATGTTGGGATGCGAAAGGAGATGCCATGAATCTTGTCATCGAAACCGATCCCGATCTGCAGGACACGGAGGTTCTCATCCGATGCGTCGTCGTGGATGAGCATATCGCCTCCATCGTTGCGAGCCTGCAGATGCACGAGCAGCGCATAGTTGGCAAGGAGAACGGTGAGGCATTTCTCGTGCCGGTAGGGGAGGTTCTTTACTTCGAAACCGTGGACCGCCATACATTCGCCTATACCTGCAATGCGGTTTTGGAGGTGGGTGCCTCCATCTCAGAGCTCTTGGATGGCTTGAAAGGCAGCGCCATCGTGCGCGCGGCCAAGAGCTGCCTCATAAACCTTTGCCATGTGAAAAGCCTGCGTCCTTATGTGGGCGGCCGTTTGCTCGCTCGCTTCGATAACGATGAGGAGATCATCGTTTCCCGCAAATACGCGAAAGAGATCAAGCAGCGGCTCGGCGTATAGTCCGCAAGCCGGAAAGGAGGCGATTATGACTAATAGAATCGTCAATCCAGAAGAGGTATCCATAAGCAAGACCCTTAAAGGCCTGGCACTCAACTTCTGCATCGCATTTACCCTATTCACGCTGTTCAGCTGCATATTCGGGCTTATCTTCGCCGATAAAGCCTCAAAGCCCGGCATAATTATGTGCCTTTCCATCGGCGTTGCCACACTCGTTGCGGCGGTCCTGCAGGCTGTCTTCTTCACACCTTTGCTTATCAAGCGTATGGGCTATGGGTTGCGATTGGCGCTTTTCGGTCTGAGCCTGTACGTCCTGCTTGCAATCTGCGGGGTCATATTCGATTGGTTTCCAGGCGATAACGCAGGGGCATGGATCAGCTTCACGGTTAGCTATCTCGTCATCTTGCTTCTGATGACTGCATTGTTCACGGCGGTCAATCACCGTAACATCAAAGCGCTCAACGAGGGGCTGGAGCGATTCAAGGCGAATAACGAAGAACGCTAAGGATGTATCTGAAAGGCTTATTCGCGTGTTCGTTTCGCCGTTTCGTATAGCCTGAGGGCTTGGGTGCTCGGATGCTCGGGAAAGATCAATCCATAGGGGATGGTTTGCGGCTCAGCAAAGGGGATGCAGACGAGGTTTGGATGGATATCCTCCCAAATCTCGGATGTGACGATGGCCCGTTTGTTGAGCTCACAATCCGCGAACAGCTCCATGGTGTAGAAGGGCACATCGGTGATGCGATTGGCACCCAGACTGATAAGGTAGGCGCGGGCGGCGTCATATTCGGCCGACACTCCAGGCTTTAGGGTGACCAGGTCAAGGTTGTGGAGCAATTCCGGACTGACCGTCTGCGGACGAAGAGAGCCTTGCATCTTCGGCATGGCGATGCAAAGCGGCGCCTGTGTCAGTTCGAGGAAAAGGCAGCGGTCCCTATAGAGCTCGGACAGGAAGAGCCCCTCCATAACGTCATAGGACACACCGAGCCCACGGAGGTAATCGCCCGGTTTCACTCCGGCGCTCTCAAGGGAGATGATATCTATGCGGGTACCGGGTACATCCTCTATCATGTGCGACCAAATGCCTGGAAGCAGACGGCATTTCATAAGAAGCGATGTCGCTACCCGCAAAGAGCTCTCGCCCCGCTGAATCAGCTGTGCTCGGGCTATAGCCTCATCGGAGCGGCGCACGATCTCCAAAGCATCGCGATAGAGCGATTCCCCTGCTTCTGTGAGCTTCACGCCGCGGCGCCCTCGCTCGAACAGCACGATGCCAAGCCGCTGTTCTAGCAGGTCTATTTGCTGGATAAGGGAAGAAGGCGCGATATAGAGTGCTCGTGCCGCTTTGCTGAAACTGCCTGCGTTGGCCGTTTCAATGAAGGATTCAACATGACGCGAATACATGGCAACCCCTTTATGTTAGGTCTAAGCCTGACACAGCAATAGAATAATCCGTAATCAAAATAGAATTATAACAACTACTATAAGGTATAGTCGAAAGTTAGGGGGCTTTATGGATGTGGCGGCAATCAATCGAAAGAGATATGCATACCTTTTCGCATCTGCAGCTTCCTTTTTAGTACTTGGCCTTGTCTATGCTTGGTCGCTTTT
Organism: uncultured Eggerthellaceae bacterium; assembly: GCA_964553375.1. Taxonomy (GTDB): domain Bacteria; phylum Actinomycetota; class Coriobacteriia; order Coriobacteriales; family Eggerthellaceae; genus UBA9715. The sequence continues at coordinate 8,357 of CAZKKN010000016.1, forward strand.
CGCCACGCCTTTGGCTCAGATCTATGGCTGGGAGATGTCTGCCGTTAAGGTCACTTTCACCATATGCATGATGGCGTTCTGCATTGGCGGCCTCATCGGCGTGCGAGTGCTGCGGCATCTTGGTGTGCGCGGCGCCATCCTGCTGGCTGCTGCGTTGCTCGTTTGCGGTTTCGCAGGTACGGCGCTTTTGGCTTCACAGGGCATTTGGGCGCTATATGTATGCTACGGTGCCCTCATCGGGTGCGGTACGGGCCTGGGTTACAACGTTACCATTGCCACGGTGACGCTCTGGTTCCCTGATCGCACGGGCTTCGCTTCCGGTGTGATGTTCATGGGCTTTGGCCTGGGATCCCTTACCTTAGGGACTCTCACGCGCAGCATCATCGGCACAGCGGGCATCCCTGTGGCCCTGGGTGTCGTTGCTGCCACAGCCTGCGTTGTCTTCGTATTCCTGGCTTGCTTTCTGAAGCGCGCGCCCGAGAACATCAGCGAACTTCTGGGTGTGGGTTCCAAACGGGAGGAGCTGGCCGAAGAAGAGCTTTCATCCGACGCAGAGTTCGTGTCGGAAGCAAAGGCTGCAGCAGACGGCGAAGCTGATCAGCGCCGTATCTTCCATGACCCTGCTTTCTACGGTTATTACCTGTGGGCCATCATCATACTCGGTGCCGGTCTCGTGGTTATCGGTACCTCTATGCAAGGCGCCGTCGAGCTTGGCGTGAATGAGGCCTTCGCCGCCACGCTGGTGGGCATCATTCCCATTGTGAACGGCCTTTCTGGTCTCACCATGGGTGTCATCTACGACAAGAAGGGGTTGCAGTTCTCTATGATCCTGGTAGCCACCGTGGCTTTCCTGGCGTGCACAACCCTGGCTTGCTCCTTCTTCTTCCACCTGGGATGGCTCTATGTCATTGGCTGCCTTTTGATGGTGATGGGTTATGGCAGCGTAGCACCGCAAGCCACCGCCTTCGCCCGTGAACGTTATGGTGCCAAACGCTTCCCGCATCACTTGGCCATCGTGAACACCGACATCGCTGGCGGATCTGCCTTCCAGCAGGTCATCATGAGTGCTTGCGCCGGTGTGAGCCTGTTCGTCTACACGGCTATGGCCGTATCCGGTGCCGTGGCCTTCGTGACGAGCCTCGTCTTCGCCCGCATCACAAAGCCGAAGAAGATCTAAAGGCCCATTCGATAGCGCAACATCTGCATCCTTTTGGTCAAAAATTCCAGTTATTCGCGTTTTTGAAGTGCTGGGCATACTGCCATTGGGTGTGCTTAACGGTAAAACACCAGGTCACGATTTTCCGCATGCAGTAAGCAACCGTCAGCCGGAAGGAAAAAGCGCGAATAACTGGAAAATTTGACCACAGGCATTCGGCAAACTGGAAATCTCCTGATATTTGTCCGAACGATTTCCAATATTTTGGGCTGTATGGAGATACAACCCTAACCGATGCATCCCAGGAAATCCTCGATGGCCGCATTGATGGCTGCCGGGTTATCGCAGGTGGAATTGTGGCCAGCATCCTCGATCCAATGCACGGGGTGTCCCTCGCGCTGCTCCCAAGCTCGGTTGTAGCGCTTCGCGGAACCTGCGGCATCCTTCTCGCCGCAGAGAATCAAAAGCGGGCAATCAATCCGATAGGGCCTGTCGGCCTCAACGGCCTCGGCCAATACGCGGAAACCATGGGCGGAAAGCGCGCAATACTCCCTCTTGGTGTATTCCTCCATCATCTCGCGCATCGCATGCCGTCCATAGTCCGTGGTTGAGTTGTTCTTGGCTCCCTGGTTCACCAGCGTCTTCCATGGGAAGAGCTCGAACATCAGCTTCGTATGCTTCAGCCAATAAAGCTCCCAGCCTTGATAATAGGAGCGCTTAAGAGGACACGAATCCACCGAAACGAAACCCGACGCTACGCCAGGATACAGATCCAAGAAGGCCTGGGCGAGATAGCCACCCATTGATTGGCCTACCAGCACCGGGTGCGTTATATTCTCCCTGTCTAGAATCCCCTTGAGCCAACGCGCCTTGTCATCAAGGGTCCATGTGAGTGAAAACGGCCGCGATTGACCATGGGAAGGCGCGTCCCAAACAAGCACGTTGGTCTTGTCGGCGAAATATTCCAGCTGCCTATCGAAGAGGTGGTGGTCTGCGGTAAGACCGGGAAGGAAGATGAGCCACGGCCGGTCAGGTGTAGGATCGGTGCTCACCCAGTAGACGATATCCCCTTGCTTTGTCGGATACGACTTTCGCGTGGTCCCTTTGGGACTATTCATGATATGGCCTTCCGTTTCCGCAGCTTATCCTAACCCGGACGACCCTGCATCACGTTAAGGCCGCAATGGTGATCGCCTTCATCCTTTAGCATAGCATCGTTTCATTGCACCCACACGATAAGCCAGCTGTCGCCTTAGCCTGGGGGATGTCATCTGGATATCATCTCGACGAGCTTGTGATCATCCCAGGGCCGCAAGGCTGATGCTTCGATAGGATTCCCCAAGCCGCTGCATCGCCTGCAAACCGAGCTGAATTCGCCGATAAGCAGGTATAATGCTTATTCGTCAGAAGTAAGGGTTCGGAGTCGTAATGCTGTTTTCTCTTATCAGCCTCGTTATCACGGTGCTGGTTATCATATTCATCCTTTGGCTCATCGGCGTGTTTTGGGCATGGCTCGGTCGCGGCAAACGGCTTAAGGGCGCATGCGATCAAGACCTGGTTTCCGCCGACCTTAAGCAAACCGTGGAGAGGCTTGATGCGATTCGCGCTGCCCAGAAGCTGGACCCCAAACAACAAGGCCCGGTCATACACCTGAACCGCCAGCAGTTGAAGGAGGTCCATGAGGCAGAGCAGCAGATTCGCGCATCGTTTCTCGATAATCTGAGGATCGGCTGGTATCAGCTCGTCATGATCTTCTTCATCGGTTCGGTGCTGGGCCTCATCCTTGAAGAGGTTTGGATGTTCATCACCGCCGGCGTGACCGAGAGCAGGGTAGGGTTGGTGTGGGGGCCTTTCAGCCCCCTCTACGGCGTGGGGGCGGTGCTGCTCACGCTGGTGACCTTCCAACTGCGTAAGATGCATGCTAAAGGATGGGTCGTGTTCTTGGTGTCGATGGTCGTGGGCGGTCTGCTGGAGCAGCTTACCGGATGGGCCATGGAGAACTTCATGGGCGCCGTGTCGTGGGACTATATCGCCGGCGGCATCCCCGGGGCCATCACGAAATGGGTCGCCGTGCCGTTCCTGTTCTTCTGGGGGCTTCTGGGGTATCTGTGGTACAAGTTCATCATGCCCAACTTGCTTTGGGGTTTAGGTCGCGCCACGACCAAACGCAAGGCCATCTTCGTCACGTTGCTCTCCATCTATCTTATCTTCGACGTTTTCATGACCATCATGTGCTTTGACCGCCGGGCCGAGCGCGATGCGGGCATACCGCCAGCCAACGCCTTCGAGGAATGGGTGGATGAGTACTTCAATAATGCGTTCATGTCGGAGCGTTTCCAGAATATGGTGATAGGGAACGCGGAGGAGTAGGCGGCTCCTCTTTTGCGTCAGCGCTATTGGCGATCGAAGTAGCCTTTATCGGTGATATAGAACGTACGGATATAGCCTTTGGGCGAAACGATGACGAATTCACCGGTGGCTTCGAGGAAGTAGACGTCATCCCCGTCTTCCTTCTCGTATTTATGGAGCGCTTCCGGGCTGGCGATAACTTCATTGGCCCGAGCCAGGTATTCTTCAGCCGTAGCGCAGCCAGTCTCCCAGCCATGCTTCTCGAAATGCTGTTGGAGCTTCTCATCGGAGCGGAAGGAGAGGGTGGATGCCTGTGAGCTGACGGAAGCCGCTGCTGCATTGGAATCGGGCATCGCGGCGCAGCCGGCTCCGCTGAGCAACGTGAAGCCCAAGACGAAGGCGAGCAGTCCCGCGCAAGCCTTGCCTATGAGGCAAGATATGGAATCCAACAGGTGGGTCATCGGATCGCAATCTCCTCTGAGCGCTTCTTGCGCCCGATTGGCCGCTCTCTAAAAACCACCCTTGACGACTATCTCCTCAAGGCTGTGGCGCTCATCGTGCATGGAGGAAGGCTCCCTGTCTG
>CAZKKN010000016.1:12544-37858 GCA_964553375.1 uncultured Eggerthellaceae bacterium
ACTATCTCCTCAAGGCTGTGGCGCTCATCGTGCATGGAGGAAGGCTCCCTGTCTGCATGACCGAGCATAAGGAATTGATAGGTCACCAGGTTCGGGGGGATGCGGAAGACCTCCCGCGCTTTCGCGGGTTCGTAAGCGCCTACGATGCAGGATCCCAGGCCCAGGTTCTCTGCCTCCAAGGCCATCTGCATCAGGGAAAGGCCGCAATCTATCCAGCCGTAATCAGGCGTGACATCAGGGTTTTTGGCCGAAGCGTCCTTGTCGAAGCAGACAAGGATTGCAGCCTGAGCGTTGTAGCGGCATTTGCTGCATGCATCCACTTTCGCAAGCTCCTCATCGCTTTGGGCTACGATGAAGCGCCAGGGCTGGTTGTTGCATGCGGAAGGGGCGATACGCCCGGCTTCCAAGATGTCCCTCAAGTCGCTTCCCGCCACCTTCTCGTCTGTGAAGCGACGACATGAGTAGCGTTTTCTCATCAGCTGCATCAAATCCATAATGGGCCCCTTTCCGAGCTCCTTCTCAAGCATGCGTCTGGATCATTTCCACCATGGTATTCCTTTGCGGCACCGCGGAACGCGATGCCGCCCATGCTTTACCGAACTGATGCATTGCTAATCGGGGTTTGAGGAATAGGAGCTCAAAGGGTTGATGGCCCAGGAAGTGGTGTTGTTAGAGTGCATGATGTATTCGAATCCATATTCGCCTTCCGGTCGCCTACCATCCGACAGACTTGCTGATGGACAAGCCATCCTAATGAGTCATGGATGACGTTCTCGTAAGGGGATATCTCGGAAATGGTGCGGCCCATGGATGCGTAATTCAGGCGTTGTATGAACCGTGAGACGAAGGCACCGGTGAAGAACTCAGCAAGGAAATCCGTTGAGCAGGCGTTATCCAGCGCTTGCTTTGCGCTTCCCTGCACGAGGATGTTCTGCCGCCCCAGCTCCCTATCGAGAAGATATCGGATGTCGTCTTCTATGGCCGGTTTGTAGAGGCTTAAAAGGTAGTGCTCCAAGGTACCGGGGCCAAGCTTGGAGAAGACGTTGCGGTAGTAGCGGCGCCTCTGCTCGAAGCAACCATAAAGCGCGTCGAAGAACCGCGCATTGTAGATGCGGTCCTCTTCGCCGATATTGCGCACGTAGAACGGGAAGATGGAAAGCGGATTGGCATCCTGTTCGTAGATGAGGATATCCGGTGGGAATAGCTGCTCCAAGGCCACTCCCAGCTCGTAGCGGAAAAGCCAGGTTATCAACTGCTCTTTATTGCCAAAATGGTAATAGAACGTTTTGCGGTGCTTGCCGATCTGATCGACGATCATATTGATGGTGATGTGGTCTATGGGTACGTCCTCTGCGAGTTCGACGAATGATTCGGCTAGATTCATCTTCGCTTCCGCATAACGAAATGCCATGGCCCTCACTCCTTTTGGCCGCAAACCATGCATAACGCAGCGCGCAAAAGCACGGTACTTGCCTGCGATCCGTTTCCCCAGCTTATCGCATCGCGTGCAAATATCGTGCCTTGCGTCATAAAGAGCGCTGCTATTCTGTCAACTTTGCTGCTTGCTATCCGCCTCTTTCCTGAACCGCTATCGTTGCTACGAACCTGCTGAATGGGTGGTCCTCCGGCCTCGTTTCACGAAGCAGGAGGACCAAACGATCCTAGTTCGGTGTGTTCGGTGATTTCGGAGGCTTGGGAGCGCCAGGGGTTGCGGAGGCGCCTGACGATGAAGCGGTTTCCTCAGGTTTGAGCATCTGAGCACCGCATTCGGGACAGGTGCCGTCGGGATTAGGCGCGATCACCAAGTAGCATCCTGGACAAACCTTCTCACCCAGCCCGGCCTCGGGAGGTCTAAAGCACATAGGAACACCCCTTTACCATTCGCAATCCATCATAAGCAGGTAATTTCCTGCTGTGGATGACCATTCTTCCAGCTTGAAGCTCTCAATGCCCGTCTTCTCAGCGAGTTCGTTTCTGGAATCCACATGCTTTGCGATCTCGTAGAATTCCTCGATGGTCTCTATGCCCTCCTTATTCAGAAGCTCAATAGCCTCGTCGGTGATACCGAAAAGCTTGTCAAGAGAAGCAGCCATGGGTCCAACCCCTTCCTAATCCTGATCCTCGCACTTATAGACTTTCGCCGCCACGCCGGTCTGCTGCCATGCGCCGATCAGCTGGTCAAGGCCGTCCGGATCGTCATCGAGCAGCACGTTAGCATTGGATTCAAAGGCGCCGAAAAGCGATGGATACGCTTCTTCCTTCTCGGGGAACCACCAGTCATGCTGCACGCTTATGACCCGCGGATCCACGATGGATGTCTTCCGCGCCCGCTGCTTGATGCGTCCCATATGGGTCTCGATCCAGCACCAATCCCCGTCACGGATGTCCAGGTCGACAGCCGTGGAAGGATGGATATCGAAGATGGGATCGGGATGCAGGTCGCGATACGGGCCAGGTTGGCGATGCTCCGAGTGATAGAAGGGCATGAACCGGGCGCCGGTGATCATGACCAGCGGGTATTCCTCAGCCCATTCGGGGTGCTTCTCCACGCTGGCCGCAGGGTATTCGAAGTGGGGAAGCGGATCAAAGGGAATGCCCGTTTCTTCGGCGAGCATCTCGATGACCGAGGATTTCAGCTCCACCTTACCCGACGGCGTGAGGAACTTATAGCCGGGCTCCTTATACTTCTCAACCTTCTTCTGGCCAGCCATGTATTTCACATCGTTGTAAAACTTCTCATGGGTGAGACCCATGGGTGCAAGCTGGAAATCGAGCATGTCCTCTGCGTGAGGACCCCACCACTTATCGCCCTGGCCGACACGCGTGGCAATGCCATACCAGAACTCGTAGTCATCGCGGAAATCGACATCCGCGCCGCCTTCGAAGCGATCGATAACGCGCGCCTGGGCGCCGAAATACATGGGACGGTGATTCATGACCGCATAGCAGTTATCCGGACGCTCCAACCAAGTGGCTGCGGGAAGGGCGTAGTCTGCCAACGCGGCGGTGGGGGTGAGGAAGTAGTCATGGACAACCAGGAGCTCCAAGTTCATGAGGGCTTCCACCACCAGCTTGGTGTTGGAGAATGCCATCACGGGGTTGTCTGCCTGCACGATGAGCGCACGGACCGGATAGGGGTCGCCGTCGCGCATGGCGCGGAAGAGAAGCGGGGCGTTGGAGTAGGGATAGAACGAGGGATAGGCCTGGGAGATCACGTCCCAACCTTTGAAGGTGAGGCCCGGGAACCGGTCGTTGCCGATCATCTTATCCCGCTGTTCTTGGGAAAGAGCGTAATGCTCGAAGAAGGCCGGTGGGAAGCGGGACGGGGGAGCCAGCTGGTCTCCGCCCTTCTTGTCCAGGTTGCCGGTGATGGCGCGCAAGATGGCCTTGGCCTGCACCGCGCTTGAAGCGTTGATCCCGCTGGCGTCGCCGCCCTTCTGGCCCCAAGGCATGCATGCGGGTTTGGTGGTGGCGTACATGCGCGCGGCTTGGATGATCTTGTCCTCGGGGATCCAGGTTATCTCTGCGACCTTAGACGGCGGGTATTCCTTAGCACGCTCTGCCAGCTCGTCGAAGCCGATGCACCATTCGTCCACGAACTCGTGGTCATAGAGGTCTTCTTCGATGATCACATTGATGAAGCCCAATGCCAACGCCGCATCGGTTCCAGGACGGATCTGCAGCCACAGGTCGGCTTGCTGGGCCACTTCAGAGCAACGTGGATCGATGCAGAGTATCTTCGCCCCGCGCTCTTCGCGATTCTTGCGCACCCAATCCCAAAGAAGCGGCTCGGAAGCGATGGTGTTGCGTCCCCAGAACACGACCAGATCGGCATTGACCCAGTCTGATTTATCGGAGCAGAAGCCACCGTAGGTACACGGCTCAAGCCACATGTCGGAGCTGTAGCAGATGGTGCCGTTGCCGCCGGTGTTCGGTGTGCCGAACAGGTTGGTGAACTTGTAATGCAGCCAGCTCCAGGTGCGCGCCGTTCCCTCGGTGAATGCCAAGGTCTCTGCACCGTATTTGTCACGGAGCTCGTTTAGTTTCGCGCCGATCTCATCGAAGGCCTGGTCCCAGGATATCTCTTCCCATTTCCCCTCACCGCGCTTGCCTACGCGCTTGAGCGGCCTCTTCAAGCGGTTCTCGTTATAGACGAACCCTTCCAGATAGCGCTGTTTGTCCAAGCGAGAGCAGATGAAGCCGTTATTGTGGGGGCAATCGGGATCGCCTTTTATGTCGATGATGCGGCCGTTCTTCTTGGTTACCAGCACGCCGCAGCGCACGTGGCAGAAGAAGCACCCGGCACGGAGCACTTCGATGTCATCGTCGTCTGCGGTCCCTTCAACGATGTCTGACATGGAAACGCGGTCGCTTTCGAGCTCTTCGAGTTCCTTCAGGGCTTCCCTCTTCTCGTTTTCACCCATGGTGTCTCCTCTGATTCGAAGTTAGGCTAGGCGATTACCTCTGATAAGCCCTGATGCTTTGAAGATGCTCCTTCCATATCGTCTGATGCTTTGGCCTAGGAGCTGTAATCGTATAGGAATGCACTGACACCCCTCCTATTGAGCCAACTATAAGGAGCGCGGTTGTTCGCCGCTATGGCCAAAACACCCAAGACGGATAGGGGTTTATGGGATTAGCGGTGATTCCCTGTGTCTGCTAGAAGCATTTTCCTTCCTTGGTACGCTGCAGGCTTTCCAAGAAGTAAGATGTAAGAAGCACGAAAGCACGAGAAGATAGGCGGAGAGATCAAAGCCATGCCAGCGTTATAGGTTGGGCGTTTTGGATTGAGCGTTTTAAGATAGGCAAAGAGTTTCTGAGTGAAGCGCAAGCCGTCTGAGGAGCCAGCGAATGTGCATACCTTGCGTGATGTGTGGAGCCTGCTGCGATAATGATGTGCAGGATGGTCGTTGCCCTGAGTGCGGCAATGAGGTGGAAGACGGGCTGCTTTGCTGTCCGCATTGCCATACCATCTTGCGCATGGGCTCGAAAGCCGCTGAGTCTGAGGCTTTTTCTGATTCTGATTAAGACAAATATCAATAAGAACAGGATAGTTTGTCCGTAATATGGGACAGGCCGTTCATGGTACACTTTATCGCAGATAGAGATTGCAAATGAAGGTGGCTGCGCAATGGCGAATAATCCCAAAGCGAAATTAAAGACGCTCTACATCATGCGTATTCTCCAAGATGAGACGGATGCAGAGCACGGATTGTCGCTGCGGCAAATCATCGATAGGCTTGCAGATTATGACATTCAAGCTGAGCGTAAAGGGATTTATCGTGACATCGAAGTGCTGAGAGAGTTCGGATTAGATATTCAGACATTCCAGAGAAACCCTGTTGAGTATGCCATTGTGAGACGTGACTTCACGCTGTCGGAGCTGATGCTGCTCGTTGATGCAGTGGAATCATGCAAGTTCCTCACAAAGCGGCAATCAAGAGCGCTAACGACTAATTTGAAACTTCTTGCCAGTGACAACGAACGTGAGCTTCTGAACCGATGCATTCATGTTCCTGGACGCATTCTTTCTAAGAATGAGGGTGTCTTCGGGTGCATCGATACCCTGCATGATGCTATGCGACAGAAGCTGAAAGCGGAGTTCATGTACTACAAGTATGGCCTGGATGGTAAGCGTAGAGCCACTCATGATGAGAAGCCTCACGTGGTCACACCTGTTGGTATCACCTATGCCGATGGCTATTATTATCTAACGGCTTGGAATGACGCTCATGAGAACATGACGGAGTTTCGTATTGACCGTATGGAGAAGCTTCGTTTGTCCGATGAGAAAGCTACGAAGAACGAGCAGATAACGCATCATACCTACGAAGGCGACGAGCATGAACTCTTCGGTCGCTTTGGAGGCGAGCCAGTCACGGTGACGCTTATCGTTGAAGGCGATAAGGTTGAAATTATAATGGATCGCTTCGGTAAGTCTGCTCAGTGGCTCAATCATGACGATGAGACTGCGAAGGTTGCTGTGAAAATCCGCAAATCAGAGCAGTTCTTTGGTTGGATTGCCGGCCTTGGCGGCACTGTGCGCATCGACGGGCCGAAAAGCCTAAAGCAGGAATACCGTGACTACCTATTAAGTCTTATGGAGGAGTAACCATCGTCTATTCATAAGATATTTCCGGTTTAGTTCCGAATTTACTCCCGCATAAATTGCAATACCATCTTGGGCTTATGCTGCAGACCTTACATCCGCCTAAAACCTTCTTTTCTTCCAAAAGCCAGCGTTCATCTTCATGATCTTCTATGAAAAGCCCATAAAGGATTTCTGAAACATTATTCGATCCGCATGATGGGCAGACAATACCTTTTGCTAAAGCAGATTCAATCTCTTCTAGTAATTCAGACATCTCTCTATCAAACAAACTAATTCCTTCAGTTTCGATTACATAATGAATCAGACTATCATCTGCCGTGATAATAGTCTGATCCCAATATGTTCTTCTCTGTGCTATTCGTTTATACGACTCATCAGGACTTACGTTGGTTGGTTTAATCTTATGTCCGAACCATCTACCAGTGAATTCGTTGATTTCAGGCTCATTGAATAAATCGGATGACATTAGTTCTGGGACTGGGTCATACCGTATGATCTTCCCATTTTCATCGATGAATCGAACAGGTGTTGATTTCCGATCAACGTATTCTCCAAGCGTCTCGTCGACTACATACCTGAAATGCACGATATCGGTATCAAAGGGTCCGTCATATGCCTTATAGCTATCAGTCTCCTCATCATAGTAAGAACAATTAGGCCGTGACTTCACGCAAGCAAACTTACCTGTAATATCTGTGAGATCATCAAAGAGATAATCTCCGGCAACCATTCCATTCAATTCATCCCAAAAAGCCTTCCGGAAAGGATCGTCCTCATCTGTAAAATCAGCATAATCGCCGAGAAAAACCACTCTGTCTCCTTCCCAATCCTTTGATAGGAGAGTCAATGCAGCGTCGGTTTTCTCGTTACCGACATAGCAATTTTCAACTAGCTTCAAACCGCACTTCCACGGACTTGATTCTATATATTCTTTCTTATCCAGGTTTACCCACCAAAAGTACTGTCCCATCGCAGATCCTCCGATTCTCCTAGCTACATTTATTGGCCTTCGATTCGATTTAATTCCTATCTTTGATGCGTTATTCGCTCGATAATGCGTTCGACCGTAATGGTATTGCCGGTAAGGCTTAAGCAGATCGCATCGGACCGCCAACAAAGGCACAAATCAATGTTGCTTTCAGCAGCAATGCGCGCCAGAACCTCTTCATTGACCTCTGTGGTATCAACTGCTCCGCGTTCGCAATGCAAAAGACCTGATTCTTTCCATATAAGCAGATCGTCGTTTTCGAATCTGAAAATATAAGTGGTGTCATCCGCCCAATCTTGCTTATAGCAATCCCAAACACGTAGGACATCGGCTAGATAATCACCTCCAAAGCTTCTGAACGCCTCTGCAATCTCATTTGAATCATAAGAAAGCGCCTCATTGTTCATACCCACCTGGCAATCTCTCGTTTTCAACAGTCTAATTTCCCAATGACGCCGAGGATGTCCGAGTATGGGACACCCGCATCATTATGAAATCGCATCTCATCGCTGCGAGCAATTTGCGAGGGGTGGCTTATAGGAGTTTGATTTGAATTCACAATTTGAGCGATTATATTGGCAGCATCGATCATCGCATTAGCGATAGAATTCGAACGTTTCTTCGTATAAATCTTGTTCTTCGATTTGCTCTATGCGCTTTTTATGCTCTTTCACCTGTGGACGACATTCGGTGAAAGCCTTACGTTTTGGTTGTTTGAATCGTTTTTGTTTTCTCTTCAAAGCCTTTTGAGAAAAGCGTGGATGTCCTGCATTCTTGCCTGTTCTTGGAGCCGAGACATCCGTCTTTCGATTTGGGGAAGAAACTCCACTATTATTTCGAGAGGCATTCAGGAAGTGCCTAACGATCTTTCCATCAGGATCTCCGTATTCGGTTTGGACGCTCATGGCAATCGATTCGACATCGCTTTGCAAATATATTGGGTCATATGCACTCAGTTTCTCATCAAGCGCTCCGAGAAGGGTTCCGCCACCGTTTTCATAATAGGAAGCGACCAAGCAAGAATCTACGAAGCTCGCCGTTGGAGCCTCGAGCTTAACAGGATTCACGAAGATCAATGCATGTAAGATTCGGTCTTCGGGATAGTGCTCGAGTGCTTCGAAATCTGAATGACGCTTCTCTAGCTGATTGACCAATTGATAGTTGTCTTCGAATTCATCCACGCCATCTGATACGTGGTCATATCTATGAACAAGCACGTTTTTGAGATGCGGCAGATATTGAATAGAGGCATGCCACCGCTTCACCTCACAAATCACAGCGCAACTTGGCGTAAGCAAAATGAGGTCGGTCTCATCTTTTTTTCTAGAGTGAGGACCCATCCATTCCGGCAAGTAAAGCCTGTGGCATATCCTCGCACTATTCAAAGAGGGATACTGCAATGGGTCAGCATAAGCCAACGCTTCGTAGACAATGAACTCGCCGATGATACCGCTGCATCTATTATCATTTCCCGTGAGATGAAAAGTGCCGTTCTTGTTATGTGAAGCTGTTAGCCGCGAGCGTTTATCGCCTGTGACGGCCTCTGGATTCAGGGACGTTCTAGAGCATCTATACCAGGAGCTGAGTGCATATCGGGAGTTTTGATACGCTACGAGCTTCTCGTTCAGCAATTTATTCTTATCGCCCAGGCGAGTGATACGGCGAGCGAGGAAACGCTTATCAAAATAGCGAAAGGGGCGAAATAGGATCTTCTCCAAAGGCGTCCGAGGATTCTTATGACGAGTGACTATCTTCCGCAAACGGCCAATACTGGCGGAGGACTTCGATTGCATGATGATAAGGGGTGAAACGGTTTTATCGTAATCCGAGGCACTGATCCTATGCTTGCATATTGGGCATTGCGCGTCTGACCACCATTCTTCAGGCAAATGAATCCTCGCATCGCTGCTGCAATGCGGGCAAATGATTTCAACCTCATACGAAGTGGCGGTATTAGAATCTGTAGCCATAGAGCCCTTCACCTTCGGTATTCGCACATTCAGATCCTTGCTCTTAAGGATATCGTTCAGAAGAATTGGATTAGTACCAATAAAGGTACAAGGTTTGATTACATGAAGGGTCCTATCCCATACAAGGGACTCGTAAAAAGGAAATCAATCGTATCCTCCTTATATAGAAGACTTATGCATCAGTAAGGAGGATTGCCCTTGATGGAGTCATCCAACAAAACACAGCTGATTACGCCGAGACGTTTATTCTTCGTTGATAGCGAAAACGGGCTTGATGCATTGATAAGAGGATGTCAGGAACTCAACGAGAACGACTCGATCATTATCTTTCATAGAAATTCGATTTCGAAAAAGAGCAAGGAAAAGCTTGCAGCATGTCGAGCAAAAGTCGAATGGGTGGAATGCTTCGACCGCGAGATCAAGAACTCCATGGACTTCCAGATTGTGACAGATTACTGCCTTAGATTATCACGAGACGAATTCGATGAAGGCTACATTATCAGCTGTGATAAAGGATATCTGCCAGCCATCAACTATCTCAAACGCGAATATGTAAACAGCGGCCGGGTCATGATGACTGCCACGAACATCTACCAAGCTCTCTATGAGAGTCAATCGATAGCCTTGCGAAATCTCAAGCAATATAAGGAAAAAGAACTGATCGAACGGGTCATTGAATTCTATTTAGGGAAACAGGCCATGGAAGCTATTCGTTCCGCTTATGAAGATACGTCATTCGAGTGCGAGGGACCAAAAAAGGGTATTGTGCATATGGAGATCAATTGTGCCCCTATGGATATTTTCACCACCGGAGTAACTTCGGATGCGATTCTTAGCGAACTCGGGACACTGAAAGACGATGCCAAGTGGGAGTGTGATTTGACTGAGTTGAAAGGTATTGGCGCGTCATTATCTAGACGGCTAAAGGAGGTAGGGATAGATACAGCGCTTAAGTTGAAGTATTTTGGTGCCGTGGAAGCATGGAAAAAGATTCATGAATGTGATTCAACGTTCTCTCATCGCTGGGTCTATCTTTTTGATACCGCAATAGCGAATAGATCGCCGGGTGATATCAGCCCTGAAAGAAAACAGCAATTGAAAAATGAAGTTCAGAAGCTGATTTCTTAAACCTAAGCGATCCATCCATAGTTCAAGTATATTCACTATCTGATAGGGGAGTGCGTTTTTCCAATCGCTCATCTAGGAATCTATGCGCTGAGATGTTTGGCATATTGACTTCAATATTGTCGTAAGCTTAAACCGTTATTCATCGATTTCTGTATCCGTAACATTCAAATGATATGTATCACCTTCTCTGGATTCATGGTCAAATGGAGTGTCGGGGTATTCAATTGTCCCTGGTTCTCTCTTTTTCTCGTCTTGGTCGCAACTGAGGTAATCGTCTGCAAACAAACCCCAAAGGGCTCCTTCAGTTATGGCTTCAGTTAGGTCCATAGATTCGTCAAACATCATTCCCTCGTTTTCTAAAGTCTAGTTCCCCAGTAATTGCAAAGATATCCTAGTATGGAGAATACCCCGATTTAGATTACCTTCTCATGATGCGAGTATTTTGCGAGAATCACATTATTACCTCGCATCGATAACGTAAACTCCGACTCGGACCTGCTTCCAAGGATCGAGTTCCGAGTTGACTTGCATGATCCGCGCTTCGAAAACTCCGCCATGGCCATAGAAGGCAAGAGTAGCTAAAAGCTCATTCGACTCCGCTGGCATATAGCCCAGTTTCGTCTTATCGAAATAGATTGCCATGGCGCTTGGATCATGAGGGTTATCCGGTTCAGCGATCAGGTCAACCTTCATTCCGGGTTTCATGTTCTCTAACTGCGTAGCGCCATCCCAATGCTGAAAACCACGGATATGGAAATCGATGATTTTCCTTGACGGTTCATACATGGCATATCCTCCTTCTATCGGAACGAACATGCTTGTATCTTATGCTGCAAACAACTCCTTACGTGTACCCTGATTGGGACAGGGACGCATTATTTCCGAATTTCAATGTGTAATACCACTTGCAACCTGAATCACGCTAACAGTGCTGTTCAATGCAGTAAACCTTACTTTCAGATAGTGATATAATATAAAATATATTACAATAGAAGGGAGAGTAGAATGCCGACAATTTCTCTGTATCTGAAGGAAGACGTGCTTAAGAAATTGGATGCGGAGGTAACGCGCCAAGCGGCGGCCGATAAAACTGCTGGTGCGGTTGGTCGTGCAGTGACAACACGCTCCAGCTATATCGAGAAAATGATCGTTGAGTCGTTGAAGGATCCCGATAATTTAACTAGAGAGACAATCGAATACCATGTGATCCCCCTTGCTGAGGAGTATGGCGCCAAAAAGGTTTCCTTATTCGGGTCATTTGCACGAGGGGAGGCTACGGCGCAAAGTGATGTCGATATCCTGTTAGATAAGGGTGGAATAAAGGGCATGAAGGTACTTGAATTCCAAGATAGGCTGGCTGAGCAGTTGGGTCGGAAAGTGGATGTGGTAACAACGGCCGGGGCTAGCAAGCGTTTCCTTGACAAGATTCGCAAGGATGAAGTGGTTCTCTATGCTGCAGGCTGAGCGCGACAACGACCAGCTTGGAGTGATCCTGTCGTATTGCAGCCGGCTGGATGCAACCCATGAGCATTTCGGAAGTAGCTATGAGGCGTTTTTGGAAAGCGAACCTTACCAAGATGCCTGCTCGCTCTGTTTGATACAGGTGGGGGAGGCTGTAGGGCGATTATCGGAAGAGTTCAAAGGCGCTCATCCGCAAATCGATTGGAAGGCGATATACGGGATGCGTTGTCGCTTGGTCCATGGCTATGATAACTTCGATCCCGAAATCGCTTGGGACGCCTTGGAGAATTACCTTCCTTCGTTGCGGGCGTTTTGCGAGGAACGGTTCGTGCGGGATCCAAAGTGAGGTTGCTGTTATGAATCAAAGCTATAAAACGATGCCAACAGGGCTTCGCGTTTCTTCATGGATCATCGCTATCGCCACCATCGTTGCATGTTATGTTGCTATTCTGCTGCTGGGCATAGGAGGTTCTGCGGATGCTGGAACCAGCATGGATTCCATGGATGCGACTGGTTCCTTCCTTGATTTGGCAATAGCTTCCTCGCTTCTGATCGTTCCTCTTTTGCAGTTGGCCAATCTGATCCTGGGGATCATTGTTGCTGCTCGAAAAGATTCCGATGCGCTATCCGTCACCCGAGCCATCATGCTCACCTTTAAACTGGGCTTCATCCCATTTTTCATCTTAGGCGGCATAATCGAATTCCTGTGTATCATAGGAGGCTTTCATCCGGTGCTCGTCGGGTTCATGTGGACCATAGGACTCGGGCTTGGCGTTCTCGGATGGCTCACCGTGATGTCTGGAAGCATTTGGACGATAGCCACTGCCATCAAAGCGAAACGGTCCACGATCATCTCTTCAGGCGAATGCGCGCTCTATATCGTCCTTTCGGTATTCTTCGTTGTCGATGTCGTTGGTTCGATCGTTCTATTCGTGCGATCCAGACGGCCGGGAGTGGTCGCTCAGTGAGAAAGGTCTTCGCTGTTGGCAAGAAGCATTGGTCTTGCGTCGTTGTAGGGGATTGGGTACTTTAATCAAACGGAATGCGGAAGTAGGCGAGCTCTTCCTTGAACCGATCTTGCGCAGCCAGGCAGGCGTCGGTCAGGAATCCCTTCTCGCGATCCCATTCGAAAAACCCCTTGTAGTAGAAGGCCTTCATGTCATCGGCGATTATGAACGGCACCACGCCGTTGGCGAGGCATTCTTTGAACATGATGAGCCTTCCCACGCGCCCGTTGCCGTCTTGGAAGGGATGGATCCTCTCGAACCCGACGTGAAAGTCGATGATATCTTCTACCGTGTGCTTCGAGCGGACGCCGTACGCCTTCAGGAGCTTGCGGACGTCTCGGCCGACGTCTTCTGGAAGTGTGGTCTTGCGACCGCCTACCTCGTTCGGCAGACGCTTATACTCTCCGACGGCGAACCAGTCCTTTGCGGAATCGGTGGTGCCGGCCTTGAGGATGCGATGAAGCTCTTTGATCATCCCTTCTGAGAGGGGGTCCTGCGCGTGATCAATGATGTAGTCGATGGCGCGGAAGTGATTCTGCGTTTCCACGATGTCGTCGATGCGCACTGGCTCGTTCTGTGCTCCGATGGTTGCCGTCTCGAAGATGAGGCGCGTTTGATCGAGGGAGAGCCTGCTCCCCTCGATGCGATTGGAGTTATAGGTGAGTTCAACCTGTACCTTGTGGTAGATGCCTCCTTTGACCTTGGCGTCCTTCTCTTCTCGAAGGCGAATGAGAAGATGGGTCGCGTAGGAGCTCTTGGAATTCGAGCGGGCGGGCTTTGCTGCGTCTGAAGGGATGTTCCAGGTCTTTCCCGTGAGGAAGGCGCCCGGCACGCGGCCTTGGGCGCAGTAGTTCCGAACGCTCCTTTCAGAGACGCCCCAAACCTTAGCGATCTCAGCTGCAGAAAGGAATCCTATTGGAACTCACCTCCTTATCGGAATCGGCAAAAACCCAATGGAACAATTGTATCAAACTATAGTGTTTATTGCCGTTATCGGCAATAAACACTACTCCTACTCGTCGTTTGTTAGAAAAGGAAAAGCTATGTCAACTTTCGAATACCAGGGGGAGAAAATGGATTGGCTACTGCCTTAATTCCCATACACCCGATTTTGATACTGAAGCATCTTTCATGATTCCAGATTTTCTTAAAGTTGTTGCAGCCCAACGAATATCATACTGCCATGTATAAAACAGGCTGTCTGAATTGCGCAATTCACTCTCATTATCAGCCCAAAATGTCTTGCAGACCTCAAGTATGGTCCCACTGCCACCAAGCTTGATGAGCGTCGCTTCAAGCAATTCTGGTAAATCGTCTTTTTGCATATTGTGCACCTTTCCGCTATTCCCGCTCGACTGGCACTATTATCAACATTGTCGATCAATATGCTTTAATTTACACATGCTCCACTTCTATTTCTGGTGTGGAATTAAGTTTGGTACTCAATCAGTACTCATCAGTCATTATTGTTGTTTTCTTCAGCGCTTAGTTCTTCGCCGTTTTCATCCATGGTTCTCATTATTTCATTTAAAGCCAGAGCGATATGGAAGTCGATGATAGGTTGTGCATTCCAATTGTGATATTGAAATCCTAAAGTTGCTCCTGCAAGGACTCCATATCCGCACCCTTCAAAAAGGACATACAAGCTACATCTTTTAACACCTTCTTCTAGGTCGATGAACTGCGCCTGCGTTATGTCCTCGGTAACAAATAGCTTTGATTCTGCTTTTGCCGTCGATATATCTTGGCAAGTACTTGTTCCGAGAAAATTGAAGAAAGGTGGCAGATTGATAGAGTCGACTGGTTCTAAGACAGATAGCTTGTCTAGGATATCTAACGCTTCGGCACAATAATGACGAACTTCAGTCAGCTCCTCTTCGGCGTATTCTATGAACACTGGATTGTCCTCCACCATTATCAGGGAGCCAGGCGAAGCGTCTTGATCATGCAATAGCTGTCTAATGTCATCAATTAGCCTGTTTTTCGTTGAAGAGGTTACAGAGGACGTTGCCGCAATACGTTCTTTTGCATCTGGAAGAAGATCCAACATTGCAAGCATAACTATTGCATTATAGGAAAGCAGATAATCTTTCTCGCAATCCGCAAGTTCCGCGATGTTGTCTACGGCTCTTCTGAATACTAGATTTGAAT
Source organism: uncultured Eggerthellaceae bacterium (assembly GCA_964553375.1). GTDB lineage: Bacteria > Actinomycetota > Coriobacteriia > Coriobacteriales > Eggerthellaceae > UBA9715. The sequence continues at coordinate 27,362 of CAZKKN010000016.1, forward strand.
TTTTCACGGCTGCAACAGTAAAACCAAATTGATTCTTAGAAAAGAGCTTATTCCCGATTTCAATACCGAGATAAATAACAGTGGATTCATTAATCTTAATTCCATCGGAATACTTATCGATATTCGAATTACCGCAATCAATCTCTTTTAGCTGAGCTGCGAGTTGCTCTACTAACGTCGTTCCTTCACTTTCATCAAATGTCAAGACTTTGCAGTTACCAGAGTCAACCAAATATGAAAAGGCCCTCTTACAAAAGAATGAATCTATCCAAGAAATCGATTGAATTGTCCATTCTCGAGATTCAAGAGAAACGACTTCTCCAACAGAGCGCGATTTTAACTCTACATAACTAGGACTAGACGTTGTATAGTGTTTTGCTCCTAAAGCGGCCATTCCTTCATTTTGCAAAACCTTGGAGTTTTCATAGAACAGGACTTCAACTACTTCATTATTGCTTGTTGATTTTAGAACCACATACGTTTGGGGTTTGACGGTAGTGGGATCTTCTGGCTCTTCTCCTCCGACATGCCGGTTCATATACCTGACAAGAGCATTTCCCCCAGAACCTCCATTTTGCAAAATGGCCCGTATTGAATAGACATCGGCTATCTCCGGGTTCGACCTTTTTGTCTCGAACTCAGAGAACAAAAAGTTAGTCTCTGGCGTATCGGCTTCTCTAATATACTCAGCTAGCTCTTTAGGTATATCCATATTCAAAACAAGATGCATTTGGAAAGCAATTAATGCTGCGTCCATGTTTTCCTTCATTCTGAAAGATTTCATTGCGCAACGTAATGCATCTAGCTCATTGTCTTTCGTAAAGTGATATCGAGCTAAATAGACGAAGATCATAGGATCCTTAACCGAGCTATTTTCCAGTTGGTCCAGAAGAGAGCTCTCCACTTCCTCGTCTATTTCGCTTTCAAGAACAACTCTCAGCAAAGGTTGATACAAGAATCCCGGAAGATTCTGAGCGAACCTGCTCAGAATCTCGAGCACTTCCTCATCACGTTTATTGCGCACCAAATACGGGATCCAAATATTTCCAAAATTTAGACAAGGTTCTCTAGGACTAGTTTTCATAAGCTCAATAGCTTGTTCAATATGACTTATTGCCTCCTCTCTCGAACCAGCATATTTTTCATATGCCTCTAAATGAAATCTTGGCTCTTCCTGATAATTAGATCCAAGCGATACATACTCTTCGTATGAAATATTAGGATTAAGAAAATTGGTAAAAAATGAAAAGCCTAAATAGTTCTCTTTTATGATGTCGATATTGTCTGAGAAATCTTTTAAAAGCTCATTTTTGCTTTGAGGGTCAATTGACAATCTTTTGTGACAACCCTCGACATATAAAAGCAAATGATTATTCTCCATCGCCCATTTGCATATTTCGACGATTTGAGAGCAATCGGATGTATCTCTAAGTTTGGCAGTCATTACGTTTGGCATGATATAGGGTTCGACAATCTTATACTTCCCAGTCTTTTGAAATGTCTCGAAGGCTTCTGAACCTCGTTCTTCAAGCGCCAACCCCAGTGGCAATGCATATTCCTCCAACAGAGAAGAGCTTCCCCAGCTTGGTGTGTCATTGCTATATGAGCAAATTGCCCCCTCCGCATCATCAAGTTTCTGAAATAGAAGATGCTTCCATAACCAAACTATTCTTTTGTGAGCTAAGGAAAGGGGGTTGATTCGGTCAGCAAGCAATTCGAAAAAAACCGATGCCTGCAGCACGCTATGCGCGGAATACGCAAGTTCAGCATTGAGGCAGAGCGCAAAAGGAGCAAATGGCGAATTTTCAGGAAGCCCCTCTTCGCTTAACGGGCCTAGATCAAAAAGTCCTTTTTTAACTTGCTCAACAGCAAATTGAATGTTGTCGGTCTCTCCTTCTGCCCTTTGAAGGATATCGATGCACTGGTCATAGAGCTTGGCAGCAAAATAGACGGATGCCAAGCTTGCAGCCAAATCATTCGAAATCGTTGGAATAGTCATTCGTTTTGGAGGGAGTTCTTTGCACCCCCTGGAGTAAGCTAAAACATATTCTCTTGTGTAACCTTCTGGTTTATCTTCGAAATCGCTTTCGAATTCTTCAAGGCTTATTGCTCCCCTTTCGAGATCTCCGACTCTTCGAGAGAGCAAAGTCCAATCATTTGACACCAAGCTAGAAATGGAGTCCTTTAATTCTGCTGCGCTACGTCTTGTCTCAATTTGCATCGAAATAACTCCATCAGAAGAACTTTCGGATGCAATGCTTGCAATATCCTCAATGAGGTTTTCTAGGAATGAAGACGTAAGCTCATCCTCTATACAAACATTCATGTTTCCATACATAAACAAAGAGGCGATCTTGCTAGTTTCAAGCCTAGTTCCGCAACAATTGAATATTAGCTCGTCAACATGGTGCTTATCGTGCAACTTCTGAACTACCTCTGGAAGAAGAGGAAGCATTGAGGCTCTTGCTGTCTGCTGTCTTAATAGTTTCCGGATCTTTCTAGCTTTCTGTTTTCCAACGAGGATATTAAGAGCGTTGTCCCCAAGCGTCTCGATAATCCAGCCAACTAAAGGAATGTTCTCAAGAATCATTTTGCCTCCTTTCGCATCTAGAGCGAAATCATCGGTCATCATAGGGCGAAGTGTTATTTCCCCGTATATGGACTCTTACTGTCCTCAGTCTTAAACCACGTGCCGTTATCCCAGGTGCGTTTCCACTCTTCGTATTCATCTTTAGTGATCTCATGATCATCTAGCTTCTTGCGCATGTCTTCCCAGTCATGGACGAACTCAGCAAAGAAGTTCATAGCAGGGCCATATCCAGTCGTGATCGCCACCGTTCCGTCGATATCGCGCACCGTGTAGCCGAATATATCCTCGTTCTCCAACAGCGCATACGCGAACTCTCGACGATTCTTGAACGCAGGAGCGCTAAGGTATTCCGGTCTCACGCCCAGCACCTTGGCAATCCTGTCCAGAATTTCCGGCTTGGGATTGCGGTCTCCCAGCTCGTAGGCTCGATAGGCAGACTCAGTTATGCGTGCCTTATCGGCCACTTCCTTCTGAGTTAGATGCAGCTCATCCCTGAGCTTCTTCAGCTTATTTGCAAGAGCTGGAACGGATTTCTTCTTCATGGATTGAGACCTTTCTCATTGTACAGACCCCTGACAAATTGTCAGGGGTACAGATTACCACCTCACGCAAATGTGAGTAAATCTGTTCAAATCCATTGACATCACAAATACGTGAGGTTATAGTCAAACCAAGACATCATATAAACGTGATGTTATCCAAATGATGAAAGGAGCAGGAGATAGAAACAAGGCTCATGAGCGCAACCGAGGTAGCAGAGCAACTAGGCACATCCAAAGCCTATGCCTACAAGGTTATCCGCAAGCTGAATGCTGAGCTTGCTAAGAAGGGATGTCTGATCGTTCAAGGGAAGGTCAGCCGAAAGTACTTCGAGGAGCGATACTTCGCGGGCGAGCCCATGGCAAGGAAGAATCGAGGTGATAGCGATGTCTGTTAGCAAGGATCCCAAACGAGGCACATATTACGTCCAGTGCCGCTACAAGGACTGGACGGACGAATCAAAGAAGAAGACCAAACGCGGGTTCAATACCAAGAAGGAAGCACGCAATTGGGAATACGAGTTCCTGAAGCGCATAGAGGGTGTGCCCACCATGCTATTCTCCGAGTTTTACGAAGCCTATGCGAAGGACACTAAGATGCGCCTTTGCCGCACAACGCGCGAGACCAAGGCCAATATGATCGAGAACAAGATCCTGCCATTCCTGGGGCACAAGCGTGTAAATGAGACCACCGCGCTCGACATCTTCAATTGGGAAAACGAGCTCATGGCCATGCGCACGAGCAACGGCCTCGAATACTCGCAGGCCTTCCTGCACTCGATCTGCAACCAGCTCTCTGCAATGCTCAATCACGCCGTCCGCTACTACGGGCTCGAATCGAATCCCATGGCGAAGGTCGGCAAGATCGGCAGCAAGCAAGCCGACGAGATGAGCTTCTGGACGAAAGATGAGTACCTGCGCTTCAGCCGGGAGGTTATGGACAAGCCACAGTCGTTCATCGCATTCGAGCTGCTCTACTGGTGCGGGCTTCGCCTGGGCGAGATGCTCGCGCTCACCCAGCTGACTTCGACTTCAAGAGCAAACGGCTTTCCGTTACCAAGAGCTACCAGCGCATGCATGGCGAGGACATGGTCACCGCACCAAAGACGCCCAAATCTGTGAGAACCATCGTGATGCCGGAGTTCCTCATCGGCGAGGTCATTGACTTCATGAAGTACATCCCGGATCTGCGCGACTTCGACAGGCTCGTCCTGGCAACCAAGTCGTTTCTGCGCCACGAGATGGACCGCGGAGCCAAGGCTGCTGGGGTTAAGCGAATCCGCATATCTATGACCTACGCCACAGCCATATGTCCCTATTCATCGAGCTCGGTTATTCACCGCTTGCCATAGCCGACAGACTCGGACACGAGAGCACCGAGGTAACCATGCGCTATGCACACCTCTTTCCCAACAAGCAGGAAGACATGGCAGGCGACCTTGAGATCCAGCGCGGAAGAGGGATGTCAGCGCTGGATGCCACCAAGCCGATGAATCAAAACCCAGATAAGGAGTGATGAAAATGAGCGAGAAGAATCTCGATTTGCACGGAAGGCTGCGCAGCAAGATCATCGCGTTTCGCATGTCGCCAGAGGAGGCGAACCTGCTCGACAGGCTCGTTGCCATAAGCGACATGACCAAGCAGGACTATATCATCAGTAAGCTATCCGATACGTCTATGAAGGTCGTTCCCTCAAGCCGCATGCAGAAGGGCATGGAGGACGGAATGCTGCTAATCTATCGCGAGCTTCTGCGCATAACCAACGCGAACAACGTGAGTCTCGAACTTGCCGCATTGACGGAGAAAATTGGGAACATCTTCGCGGGCCTATCGGAAGAAGAGATCGCCGAGAGGCTTCCGAGCAACGAGGGCGCGATCATAGAGCTTGAGCGAAGATTCTGATGCGAGAGCTTTGCGCGAGAACCGCTCAGGAACTGCTTGAAGAGCCCATTGCCGAGGCCGATTGGGTTGTAGAAGACCTGTTGCCCGTGGGAGCGCACATACTTGCTGGCGCTCCCAAGATCGACAAGTCGTGGATGGTTCTCGCCATGGGGCTGGTCGTGAGCATGGGCCAGCCGTTCTGGGATTGCGCAGTGTGCCAAGGCGCGGTTCTCTACCTTTGCCTAGAGGACACCTACGCCCGTGTGAAGAAAAGGCTTTGGAAGCTCACCGACGAGGCCAACGACAGCTTCTATCTCGCCAATTCTGCGGCGACGATAAAGGATGGCCTGGCGGAGCAGATCGAATACTTCGTCATAACCCATCCCAATTTGAAGCTCGTCTTCATCGATACGTTCCAGATGGTTCGAAGCCCGACTGGCGACAGTATTTATGCAGCCGATTACGGCAACTTCTCGGCGCTGAAATCTGTTGCTGACAAGCACAGCCTGGCGATGCCGGTGGTTCACCACACTCGTAAGATGGTAGATGAGGACATCATGAACACCGTGTCCGGCTCAACCGGCATCACAGGAAGCGCGGATAGCATATGGGTGCTGGAGAAAGCGTCGCGTGGCGCTGGGGACGTGATGCTCACGGTCACCGGGCGCGATGTCGAGTTTCGGGAGCTGAAGCTGGCGCTTAGAGACTGTCGATGGAAACTCATCGAGCGCACGAGCGAAGAGGAACTTGAGGAACGCGATATCCCCGACTGCGTGTTAAAGGTGGTCGAGTTCATGAAGGGAAGAAACGAGTAATCGTGGAGCGGTTCTATTAGCAGCTTGATGGAGACAGCAGAAGTTGAAGGTGCGACAACTGCGACGTTCGGCAAGTTCCTCGCGCAGCACAGCGCCTTCATGCAGCTGCGTGGCGTTGCCTACAGCAAGAAGCATACGAGCACGGGACAAGTCATCACCTTAGACAATGTTGTCAATGAAGGAAGTGAAAGCGATGAAGGCAGTTGCCGGGTACAACAGCCAGCTTTCATTGCCTTCACGGCTTTCATCGACAGGATGGCTCAGATACCCTCAGACGAATCGCACGATCTTGATTCGAAGTCCGAGTCACCCAAAGCCGCTCTCAGGCCTTAGAAGCGATCTTCAGCAAGTAGCCTATGGCGTATTACGTTTACAAGTCGCCATAGCGAATTCCAGCAAGTGGCCTTATTGGCGTATTGCATCTTCAATGCCACACAATGGCAACTTGCCCGAATTCGGAAACTGATTAGCGATGATGACCGCTGCCATCCGCCAACCAGTTTGCGGGGGATCCCCCGCGCCCCTTCTAAAGCCTCAGACATGCTAAATCTTGCGCATTGAAAATAACTTAACTGGTGTCCCAAACATGGGATTCAGCAATTTAGATTGCCATTCAAAATGTTGTTAATGCAATACCGCTTTTCCTCCTGAGCGAGAGTCTGATAGGAATGTGGTATACAATGTATTTCAATATCCGTGTATGGAGGTAATATGAGTCAGGTTCCCGCCACAACAATTCGCATAGACCCCCAACTAAAAAACGAAGCATGCGACATCTATAAAGAGTTAGGTATCTCTTTGTCAGCCGCTATAAGCGCTTTTTTGAAAGCTACGGTAAGGGAAAAAGGCTTTCCATTTGAAATGAAATTATGTGAACCTTATGAGATTAGCTCTGGAAGCACATATTCCACTGAATGGACGAACGATAAGAATGTGAGGCAGGGTGCTGCGATAGCGAAAAACTCTTCTTTGAATCAAGCTGGCTTAGCAAAAAAAGACGAATTCTATACGCAGTATTCTGATATTGAGGCAGAGGTAAAGTATTACCGCGAGCAATTTAAAGATAAAACCGTATTCTGCAATTGTGATGATCCATTTGAATCGAACTTCTTTCGCTACTTCATCCACAATTTCAATTCATTGGGCTTAAAAAAACTCATTGCAACTTGCTACGCACTCTCCGATAGAAGCAGCTCTCTAAACCAACTCACCAAATCATTACTTCATCAAGCAGATTATCCCATTGCCTACAAGGCAGTGATAACGTTTGTCGACGATAAGTTAATTGATATAGATTCCGGAGATATAGACCTTACAAGCCTCTTTCAAATTCCTGGTAACTCAATCGAGACTCTTGACGGGGATGGCGATTTTCGCTCAACCGAGTCGGTTAACTTACTTGAATCGAGCGATATTGTTGTTACAAACCCACCATTTTCACTGTTTAGGGAGTTCATAGGCCTTTTAACTAGGTTTAATAAAGATTTTCTTATCATCGGCAATATAAACGCAATCACATATAAAGAAGTATTTCCGCTTATACGCGAGAATAAAGTCTGGTTAGGGGCCAGCATTCATTCAGGCGATAGAAAGTTTTTTGTCCCTGATGATTACCCTCTAAATGCAGCTGGTTGCGGCATTGACGGAAATGGGCGTCGATATATACGTGTTAAAGGCGTTCGCTGGTTTACCAATCTAGACATGCCTCAACGGCACGAACAGCTTCCATTGAAAGAAGAATACACTGAGGATAATTATCCGAAGTATGAGAACTACGACGCAGTAAACGTGTCGCGTACCGCCAACATCCCTCTGAACTATGATGGCGTTATGGGTGTTCCAATAACTTTTCTGGATAAATACAATCCGGATCAATTCGAGATTCTCATGCTTGCTAATGGAAACGTGCGTGCAAATTCTTCGCCGGAAATACTCAAAAAAGTAGGCTACTCGAAACACGATCTCGACAAAGGCGGAGTAGGCATAATCGATGGAAAACGCTCGTATGCACGCATCCTAATTCAGAGAAAAAAACTTGAGGTTGCATAATGACATCATCAAAATCACCAAACAAATCGATGATGTTGCGAGTGCCTTGTTGCTATCAAGGTGGCAAACAGCGAATTGCTTCTCAGGTTGTTGATCATCTATTGAGCCACCCGTTATCTAAATCAGAAGAGACAACCTATTACGATTTATGCTGTGGATCAGGGGCTATAACGATCGAACTCATAAATCGCGGCATCGAGCCCGAACGGATTGTCATGGTCGACCTAAGCTCATGGGGCGCATTCTGGGAAAAGGTTGGCTCTGGAAGCTATGACCTTACTAAGTTTAAACAACTAATAGAAGAAATACCTGAGGATAAAAAGAAAGTAAAAGCTCATGTATCGGTGATGGCTAAACAACCTATCTTCGATGACGAGGCCTATATCTATCCGATTTTGCAGGCCTGTTCATTTGGCGGCAAGCAAATTTGGCACGATAATCAAGAATGGAGAAATGCCTTCTTCCGAGATTACTGGGAGCCAACATCGACAAGTAAAAGAAGAAGTCCCGCAAATCCCATGCAACCATCGCCGCAAACTTTGTATAGAAGAATTGAATCCATTGTTAAGAGATGCAAAGGGTTGACCTGTCACCGAGAAAATGTTCTAGATGCACTCAACCTGCTGAAAAATGACAAGGCGTCCGTTGTTTATATCGATCCGCCATATGCCGGAATGACAAATTATGGGTTTGATCTCGATATTGAGCAGTTTGTCGATCTTTACACGTCGGAGGTAGATTCACCGTTATTTATTTCTGAGAATCGAGCGCTATCTGACAACGCATTTAGAATCGATTTTCGAGGAGCAAAGGGTGGGATTAGTGGGAATAAGCCATCTAAGCATGATGAGTGGCTATCGGTATTCAATAGCGAATTACAGCAGTCCCAATAATCTCGCGTTACTGCTTGATCCGTTATACGCGACTATCTTCGAAACCTCTTGGAACTCCTCCATATCATCTGCGTCAAAAACAGCCATGAAATAGTACCCATCGTCAATCTTCGTAAACGTAACGATCTTATTTACTAGATATTCCGAACCCAAAGCTTCCGTGATTCTTGTTCCATCTTCCGACTGGCCTTTAATTTGAAGACGCCAAGTCCCATTCGCACGTGCTCCTTCTGGATATTTGATCGTGTTGCCTTTATAGTCAACTCCGTCGTAGTTAATGACGATGTCCTTTTCTGTAGAGACATTGCCGGGGTCGATTCCAAAGAAGCGCACACCGCCTTCCATCAAGTCATCCTCGCCCATAGAAAACTGAGTTGTAAGGGGATCGCCCTTGATAACTGCCGCAGTTTTCGAAAGATCGAGGATATTGCGAGATCCCCCTGTCATTCTCCTGGTCTCAAACCAGATAATTGAACTACTGTCTTCGATCAATGACGAGGGAACGCTCTCTTTCGGCTCAAGAGCCAGAGGGGCTTGCGGCTGGTCATTATCCATGCTTGTCAGGAAGTGTTCGACATGTGGAAGATCCGCTTTCAGCTTCTTCGCGAACCTTGGCGTTTTTCCAGCCTCTCGATAGATTCTTGCATTCCTTGCAATCCTCGTCTTTGCCTCTTTAGATACATAACCTTCGTTCAAGAGCGCATCTACGTCCTGCTCATCCTTGATTTCAAAGCAAATGTCACTAGTGTTTTCAAGTTGCTCAATAAAGCTGTTCAGGTCTTTTTGAACTTCAGATGCTTCCGCGTCGCTACATTCGTCGAACACTATCGATGTTTCGATATTGGTCCACAAGCCTCCACTTGTAAGGTTATTTGACCCAACAATAAGAACGCACTCACCCTTTGATAAGAAGCTATAGATTTTAGGATGAAATGTTTGTCCCGACTCAAGATGAACAACAGTAAGTTTGTTCGTAATCTTCAGCAAGGAAATAAGCGCTTCATATGATGTTCCATCCAAATCAATGCCAACGTATGCCTCAATTTCGGCTCCGCTTTTTCGAAACGTTTCAAAAGCTTTTTTGAGACGAAGCACGCCACTATTCTTCGCAAAGGCAACAACAATGATCAGCTTGTTGAACTTAGAACCCTCTAGACAAGAAATAAGGTAATTACCTATTTGGCCGCCTAAAGGTTGATTTATTAACTGAACAGAACTCATGACACAATCCTTAATCATAGATGTTCTCTTATTATATCTACGCAATTCGATAAGGCCTAGGCTCTGGGCAATAAACAAAGATACTTAAAGAAGCTTTGAACTTACTTCCAGCAACTCAACCAATTCTCCCCTTGCGTTCATTTCGGTTTATGCGAGTACAGAATGAGTACAAATCAGGCGGATTCCTCGATTCGCATTTCTGCGCGTGAGTACAGCTCTAGCATAATAAGTGAACTACAAGCGTAAGCTCACATTATCGTGATGAGAAGGCGCAGGATCCAATCTCATACACTTCCTAAACGCAGCTCAGCTATAAGAAATGCCCTCTCAGCGACTGCGAAGAGAGCATTTACAGAAACTACGATTCAAGTGGCTTAGAGGCAACTGCGGCATGCGTTATCGCACCAAATCCCGTCAAAACTCACCTGATCCAAACCTCATGATAATGTGCGAGATTATTCCCACTCGATGGTGGGAGTGGCGGATAGTTGTTCGAACAGTATCATGTC
>CAZKKN010000017.1:0-18452 GCA_964553375.1 uncultured Eggerthellaceae bacterium
GGGATTCGAACCCCGATAGCTGGCACCAAAAACCAGAGTCCTGCCATTGGACGACGCCCCAGTGTGCTCTCTGCGGGGGCTACGGCTCTGATCCAGAGGCGCTGCCCGCTGCACAGCATGGTGGGCCCTGGGGGACTCGAACCCCCGACCTTGGGATTAAAAGTCCCCTGCTCTACCAACTGAGCTAAGGGCCCAAAGAATCGTGCGAACGCTATTCTAGCAGACGCGTTCCATCCGTTGGAGAAGAATACCGTTGTTGGGAGAAATTTGTCCGATCCGTATTGTAAGGTAACCACTTCATATGGTATAAGAGTAGAAAGCCTTATACCACTGATTGGTGGATTATGTATCATTCGAACGATGCGATTCCAACGCTGCATCGGCGTTGGGAAAAGGATATGGATGACCATACGCGGAAAACATGCGAAGTGCGATACGGGGCCAGCGCCCTATGGAAAGCACGCCGGCGCCGACGTGAGCGTTCGCTTCGATTCCGTTCACCTGACCATCTCTGCCGTCCTGTTGGCGGCGCTCATCTTCGTTCCGTTCTCGCTGAACCGCGCCATCAATGCGGCCGATAGCCGCGCTTTCGCCGATGCCAGCCAGGCGCTTACCACTTCGGTGGTGGAATCGGCTGTGGCGGTGGTGGAGCCCGATGTCGCAGAGGCTTTCGCCGTTGACCCGGCGGTAAACTCCGTCTCGGCTGGGACGGATGATCCCTCTGCGCTTCCCTCCGTGGGTTATACGCGCCGTGTGGGGGAGAAGTATCAAACCGGCCTTATGGAGGGCGGGTGCGAGCTCGTCTCCTTGAGCATCGTTCTCGATGCCATGGGGCTCAACACCGACATCCACAAACTGGTGGATGACCATCTCACAGTGAATGGCCATTTCGCCTCAGCCTATGCCGGTGATCCCTATGAGCGCGGCGGCGGTTTTCCCGCAGGCATTGTTGATGCGACCAACAGCTATCTCATCGAAAGCGGATCGAGCGTCCATGCCCAGGATCTTACCGGGAAGGGTTTCGAAGACCTCATGGCCTATGTGGATAAGGGCTACCCCGTATTGCTCTGGTGCACCATGGGGTTCGAGAGTCCCCGGTTCTCCGGCATCTTCGATGACGGCAAGGAATGGTACGACAACGAGCATTGCGTTGTGCTCTATGGGCGAGGCGATGATGGCACGGTGCTTTTAAGCGACCCTCTTCAAGGTCTTGTGTCGCAGGATGCAAACGGCCTCGCCGAGCTTTATACCGCCTGTGGCAGCATGGCCATGGCTATCGTCTAGCAGAGATTCTTATACCCCACCTGTGGCATTTATCGCGCTTCTAGAGTAAAGTAACCTGTGCAGGTTATTGGCTTGAGGAGTGCGATCATGATCGGTGTTGTGGATGTGGGCGGCGGCGAGCGCGGAGCTTATGGCGCGGGCGTCTTCGACCAGTGCATGGACTGCGGGATCGAATTCGATTGCTGCGTGGGCGTCTCTGCGGGTGCGGCCAATATCTCATCGTATCTGAGCGGTCAGAAAGGGCGCAATTTCGCCTTCTATACCCACTACAGCTTCCGGCCCGAATATATGGGTTTAGGGCTCATCCTGCGTAAAGGCCAATATGCCGATTTGGACTACATCTACGGCACCTTGAGCAATGCCGACGGTGAGAATCCTTTGGATTTCGCTGCCATGGAGGCTTCAGGCAAAGACTGCATCGTGGTGGCAACCGATGCCCAAACGGCCCTACCGGTTTACTTCACCTTGGACGACATGGCTCAAGACGACTACGCCGCCATCAAGGCATCTTCGGCGCTGCCCTTGGTGAGCCGCCCTTATCCGGTGCATGGACGCCCTTGCTTCGATGGAGGGCTTTCCGATCCCATCCCGCTGCTCAAGGCCTTCGAGCAGGGCTGCGAGCGGGTGGTGGTCATCCTCACCCGACCCAAGGATTACTATCGCGATCCGAAGAGGGACATCCCCGTTGCCCGCCTCATAGCGGGCAAGTACCCGCGCATCGCACAGGCCCTGGTGAATCGCGCCGGTCTTTACAACCTGCAATTGGATTTGGCGAAGCGCTATGAGCGCGAGGGGCGCGTCCTCATCGTGGCCCCGGATTCCATCGGCGAGATGAAGACCCTCACCAAGGATAAAAGCCAGATCGAGGCTTTGTATGCCAAGGGCTATCGCGATGCCTTGGCCATCAAGGATTTCCTCGCCTAAGACCTCTTAAGCCATCCTAAGCGCGCTCTCACAAACCCTTCCCGTTCAGCGCAGCATCTTCGTAAGCGGCCCCTGGGCGATGAGGGTCAACCGTTCGGTGGCCCGGGATAAGGCGGTGTAGAGCCGGTGGCGGCGCAGGGGTTCATCGGGAAAGGCCCCCTCTTGGACATCGGGAACGATGACGTGGTTGAACTCCAGGCCCTTTGCCAGCCGCACATCCAAGAGCACCACGCCTTGCTTCGGCAGTTGCTGGGTGGGGCCGATGAGCGTGATGGCCTCGTCTTCCAGCAGTTTTGCCAGCTGCTTGGCGCGGCTTTGGCTGTTAGCGATGACCGCGCTTAAGCCGTCATCTTCTGCTGCAGCGCGCACGGCGTCTTTGAGCGCCTGGATGTATGCGGCTTCATCGGAGCGCTCGATTATCTTCGGGGCCGTGCCGGGGCGTTGGACCGACTCGGCCAGCACTTGCTGGTCGGGGGGAAGAAGCTTGCAGAAAAGCTCGGTGATCTCCGGCGAGCTGCGATAGCTGATCATAAGGGCGCAGCTTTCCACCGAGTTATGGGTGCGGGTGAAAAGCTCCTCTATCTGGGCGAAGGTCGCCGTACCTTCGCGCACTGCTTGGTTCTCGTCACCCAAGAGCAGGAAATGGGCATTGGGGAAGAAGCGGGCGAGAACCGCCAGCTGGGGTAAGGTGTAGTCTTGCACCTCATCCACCATGACATAGCGGCCGTGGCGCTCACCACCTCCCAGGAGCGCCAGCTTGAGATAGAGCCACTCCGAGGCATCCAGCGTCTCTTTGCCCAAAAGTCGCATGCCGATGCGGTCGATGCGCAGCCAATCGCCATCTTCTATGGCCTTGCGAGCGGCGGTGTAACGCTCTTGGAGCCACTGGCGGCATCGCCCGACGATCTCGTCATCGCCTAAGGGCAGGATCGTCTGGCCGAACACTTCCAACTGCTCTTCCAGGCTCATATCCAATAGGCGGTCGTGCTCGTCTTCGTCCTTGGAAAGGCGCCCGATGCGTTGATCGAGCTTCTCCTGCAGATCCTCCTGTACTAAGGTGAGCCGATGGGGCCCGAGGGGCATGGCCTTATACTTTGCCAAAGACGAGCGGATGGTGGCCGCCGTGAGCACCCGTTCGTCTCCGATGCGGATGTCGCGTACATCGTTGGGATCGAACTCGAAGGTCTTCAAGCGCTCGTCGATGGTGCGGAATGTCTCAAGGGAGGCTTGCCTTCCCAAGCCCCGGCCGCCTGCTCCCACGGATTCCATCAACCCGTCCCAGGTGGTTATGGTGGGATTCGATTCGCCCATATCCGGCAATACGTTGTCGATATAGCGCTCGAAGACGGGATTGGGGGTGATGAGGAACACGTCGGCAGGGGAGAGGTTATGGCGTTCGGTATAGAAGAGGTAGGCGATGCGCTGCAACAGCACGGAGGTCTTGCCCGAGCCTGCTATGCCATGGACCAAAAGCACGGGGCAGTCACTGTGGCGGATGACCTCGTTTTGCTCCTTCTGGATCGTGGTGGTGATGGCCGTGAGCTTTGAGGAGCGCCGCTGGGCCAAGGAACGCAGAAGCAGTGGGTCCTCGATGGCAACGGTGGTATCGAAGTAGGCGTTCAGCTTGTCCCGGGTGATGTCGAATTGCCGCCGCAGCTGCAAGTCCACCTGGATGGTGCGCCCGTTTGCCTCATAGGAGGTGGGGCCGTTTGCTTGGTTGTAGTAGACCTCGGCCACCGGGCTTCGCCAGTCCACTATGAAGTGGCGCCGATTCTCGTCGGTCATGCCAGCCGCCCCGATATAGATATCCTTAGGCTCGCTGCCGTGGGGGAACTTCAAGGTGATCTTCGCGAAATAGGGGCTGTGTAAAAGCAGCTGGGTGCGCCGCAGCTTCTCGGTGTTGATGTCGGCGGAGAGATTGTATCCTTCGATGATGCGGTTCATGGCTTCAAGCTCGGCCAAGGTCTCCAGCTGGATGTCCGCAGAGAAGTCCCTCGTCATCTCATCGAAGAGGTGCTCTTTGTCTTCCAGGGCATCTTCCAACTGGGCTGCCAGGGACGCTTCCACCTCGGCTTCGATAGCCTGGAGCTTCCCATAGACCGCCGTGAGGTGGGCTTGCTCTTCTTTGAAAACACGGTCCATGGCTCATCCCCTTCGAGAAAAACGATCAACCTATCATACACGGGTTTCTCGCTCAGGCCGCCGATTGTTTCCAAATAGGCCAAATGCCGTGCGCTTTGCAGAAACGTCGGGTACAATGAGAGCAGCATAAACGCCAGCGAAAATACACCATCTACGTAAAAGGAGTGCCATGAAACGCCTCGCTGCCCTCGCCCTTTCCATCTGCGCCCTTTCCCTTTGCTTGCTTGGTGTCGGTTGTAGTCAGGCAACCGGTTCCGTAGAAAACGCCATAACGGTCTCGGCTACGGGTACCGCCCAGATAGCGCCCGATAAGGCGGATTTCCAGGTGCTCGTGGACGCACAGGGGGCAACTGTGGAGGAAGCCCAGGCCAATGCCGCGCGGATAGCGGGCGACATCACGGCGCGCTTGAAGACCGCTGGAGCCGAAGAGGGCAATATCTCCGTGCAGAATTCCGATGTCACACCTCGCTATGGCGGCATTGTTGAAGATGAGGTGATGGGCGGCTATTACGATTGGGACGGATACTGGGTGGAGACGGGCCCCGAAGTGGTCTACTACGACCTTTCCGACACCATTGTGGGCTATGACATGGTGACGACCATCAATGTGTCCTCGGTGGATGTGGATTCTGCCGCCACCATGCTCAAAGAGAGCGTGGCCGCGGGCGCTACGGGCTTCGGTTCCATCACCTATAGCATCAGCGACCGGGAAGCCGCTTATCAGGCAGCTTTGGGGGCTGCGGTTGATGCCGCGCATACCAAAGCCGAGACGCTCGCTTCCGCAAGCAAGGTCTATGTGGGCCGCGTGGTGAACATGGTGGAGCAGTCCGATGCCGCCTCGCTGGTGCTCACCGCCGCGGGGGATAGCTCGTCATTCAGCGCAGGGGATACGTCCACCCTGGTGGTGGAGCCCGCTCCTATCGCTGTGTCCGCCAGCGTCACCGTGAGCTACGCCATCTCCTAGGTTTTCCATCGTTCGATCGGGAGGAGCCAATGCGAATCCTTCTCATCAACCATTTCCCTTTGGAAGGGTCGGGTAGCGGCACCTATACGAAGAACCTCGCCACGCAGCTTGCCAAGCTGGGTCATGAGGTGTGCATCATCTTGCCGGAGAACACGACGGATATCCAACAGTATCCCGGTGTGCGGCTGCATCCCGTCTATTTCACCGATCCCGACATGCCGCTGGATAAGCGCCCTGAAGGGGCCTTGGATTTCAACTTCCCCTGCTTCACCACCCATCCGCGTTCGGTGGTGGCGTTCAAGGACCTCAACCCCAACCAGATGGATGCCTATATCGATGCGTTTTCCCAGGCCATAGATGAAGAAGTTGCCGGCTTCTCGCCGGACATCATCCACGGACAGCACGTTTGGGTGCTCTCGTCCCTGGCGGCGGGGAAGGGCGTGCCGTTGGTGCTCACAGCCCACGGCACCGATCTGATGGGCTATGACAAGTGGCCCTCCTTGCGCCATTTCGCCGATGCCGCCATGGAGGCGGCCTGCAAGGTCATCTGCATCTCGGCGGACAACGAAGCGCTCGTGCGCAAGATGTTTCCCGCTTGGGAAGACAAGATAGTGCGCATGCGCAACGGCTACAACCCCGATATCTTCTTCGAACGCCCCTTGGACCGCGCAGCGGTGCTCGAGGGCTATGGCCTTCCCTACGGCGGCGAGCCGCTCATCCTGTTCGCGGGGAAGATGACGCGCTTCAAGGGCATCGATGTGCTCCTTGATGCCGCGGCCCTCTATACCCAGGCCCTTCCCGGCGTTATGACCGTGCTTGCCGGGGATGGGGAGGAGCGTCCGGCCCTTCAGGCCCAAGCTGAGGCCTTGGGCCTTGAGAACCTGCATTTCATCGGTAACGTGTCCCAGGATGCGCTGGCTCAGCTTTACTGTGTGGCCGACGTGGATCTGGTGCCCTCCCGCCGCGAGCCCTTCGGTCTGGTTGCGGTGGAAGCCATGGCCTGCGGCACGCCGGTGGTGGCTACGGATCAAGGGGGCTTGCCCGATTTCGTGAATCCGTCGGTGGGTGCCCTGGTGAAGCCCGAAGATGCTGCGGATCTGGCTCGAGGGATCGAAGAGACCCTGCACCGGGTTTTGGAGGACCCCTCGTGGCGCGAGCGCATCGCCGCCTATGCACGGGACAACTACTCCCAGGCCGTCATCATCCGTGAGCTTGCCGACCTCTATGAGCAGGTCCTAGCAGATCAAAGGGAGAGATAGCGCCCGGTAACGCTTTCTCCATCGGCGGCTATCTGCTCGGGTGTGCCCGCCCCCACGATGCGGCCACCCCGCTCACCTCCGCCCGGCCCCATATCAACGATGTAGTCGGCATTGGCTATGAGGTCCAGGTCGTGTTCGATCACCACCACCGTGGCTCCGTTATCGATAAGCGTTTGCAACACGCCGATGAGCGCTGCCACATCCAAGGGGTGCAGCCCAATGGTGGGCTCGTCGAATACGAAGAGGGCGTCTTTCTGGTTGCGGCCTATCTCGCTTGCGAGTTTCAAGCGCTGCGCCTCGCCACCGGAAAGCGCTGGAGTCGATTCGCCCAATGTGAGATAGCCCAGGCCCAAGTCGTGCAATGTTTGAAGCGATGCGCACACCTTCTTCAGGTTCGTCGCCTCATCGAGCACCTCATCCACCGTTTGGGAGAGCAGGGCGGGCAAAGAGAGGTCTTTGCGCTTCCCGGAGGCATCTTTGAGGGAGTGGGTGATCTCCCAGGCCTCTTTGCTGAAGCGTGAGCCACGGCAGTCGGGGCAGATGATGTCCACGTCGGGGAGGAATTGCACATCAAGGGAGATCTGGCCGGTGCCATCGCAGGTGGGGCAGCGAAGCGAACCGGTGTTATACGAGAACGCTCCGGCCTTCAAGCCCTTCTCCTTCGCTGCAGCGCAGGAGGCGAAGGCGCGGCGCAGGTCATCCATCACCCCCGAATAGGTGGCCACGGTGGAGCGCACATTGGCGCCGATGGGTGTGGAGTCGATGAGATTCACGCGGTTCAGCCCCGGTGCATCGACCGAGCGCACCTGGCTTGGAAGGGGCGCGCCGGCGATGGCGGCTTTAAGGCCGGGGATGAGGCATTCCAGTATGAGTGTGGTCTTACCGGATCCGGATACGCCGGTGACCGCTATCAGGCGCTGGCGGGGGAGGGATACCGAAAGCGGCTTCACGGTGTGGATGGCATTGGTCTTAAGCTCTATGGCGCCATGGGCGAACATCTCATCGGCTGTGGCGCGCTCGCGTACCCGCACCGTCTCCTTTCCGGAGAGGAAACCGCCGATGCGCGAGGCTGGGTCGGCCTCTATGCTGGCCACGGTGCCTTGGGCGATGACCTGGCCGCCATCGGCCCCCGACCCGGGACCTATCTCGACGATCCAGTCGCAGCGGCGCAGCATCTGAACATCGTGATCCACCACGGTTATGGAGTTGCCGTCGCGCTGCAGATCGTCAATGACGGCTAGAAGGCCATCGACATTCGACGGGTGAAGGCCGATGGAAGGCTCATCGAGCACATAGAGCACACCGGTGGTGCGATTGCGCACGGCCCGAGTGAGCTCCACCCGCTGGCGCTCGCCGGTGGAGAGCGTGGCTGAGGCGCGGTCGAGGGTAAGGTAGTCAAGCCCAAGTTGGCCCAAGCGGGTGAGCGGCTCGTGCATCTCGCCGAGGATGCTCGCTGCCATGGGCTGCATGGCCTGAGGGGTGGCCGGCACCACTTCGTCGATCCACTGACGCAGCTCGATCAAGTTCATCTCGGTCACCTGGGCGAGGTTCTTCTCGCAGAGGATCGATGAGCGTGCCTTGGCTGAGAGCCGCGACCCGTGGCAATCGGGGCAGGTCTCCTCTTTGAGGAACCGGGAAACCCGGGCCAGGCCCTTGTCGTCCTTCACTTTGGATAGGGCGTTTCTCACCGTGTTCTCTGCGCTGTAGAAGGTGAAATCCAACTCGGTTGCGTGGTCTTTGTTCTTCGGCACATAAAGGATATGGCGTTTTTCCATGGGGCCATGGAGCACGATATCCTTCTCATGATCGGTGAGGTCTTTGTAGGGGACATCGATGCGCACCCCCATGGCCTGGGCTACCTGGGGCATGAGCGACCACATGAGCTGTCGCCAGGGTGCCACCGCCCCTTCCTCTAAAGACAGGTCGGGGTCGGCGATGAGGGTGGTTTCGTCTATCTCGCGCACCACTCCGGTCCCGGAGCAGGTAGGGCAGGCGCCGGTGCTGTTGAAGGCGAGGTCCTCGGCTCCCGGTCCGTAGAATTCCACGCCGCAGACCGGGCAGGTGATGGGCTTTTCCAAAGCGACGTTCATGGTGGGCGGCACATGATGGCCGTTGGGGCATTCATGGCTTGCAAGCCGTGAGAAGGCCAGGCGTAGATAATTCAAAAGCTCGGTGGCTGTGCCGAAGGTGGAGCGGATGTCCGGGATGCCGGGCCTTTGGCGCAGGGCTAAGGCCGCGGGGATGTAGAGCACCTCGTCCACGGCGGCGCGAGCCGTTTGGGCGATGCGACGGCGGGTGTAGGTGGAAAGGGCGTCCAGATAACGGCGGGACCCTTCGGCATAGAGCACACCTAAGGCCAGCGAGCTCTTCCCGCTGCCCGACACCCCGGCGATACCGACGAACTTCCGCAGGGGAATGGCCACATCTATGTCTTTGAGGTTATGGACCCGCGCTCCGCGCACGATGATATGGTCGGGTTCTTCAAGGGCGGTCATCGTTGCTCCTTCAGGGTGGATGTTCCGGCGACGCCTTTGGCAAGGCGGCTTTCTCGCTTGTTTCCGATTCTAGCGAATGGGCCCTGTCAGGGGTTCATTCCCATTCCATTGTAAGCGATGCGTTTTCCAGCGCCGGAGCGCTGGGGGCCTTTTGATAGAATGGGCCCATGGAAAAAGATCCCATACAAGAACAGCTTGAAGCCATCGTGGGTGCAGATAACCTATTGCCTGATGAGCCCATGGCGGCGCATACCACCTTCCGGGTAGGAGGGCCTGCACGTTATTTCGTCACTCCGACTGAGGATGCGGCCATCGCGGGCGTGGTGGGTTTCTGCGACCGGCTGGGGCTTGATCTGTATCCCATGGGGTGCGGAAGCAACCTTCTCGTGGCCGATGAGGGCATAGACGGCGTGGTGATGCGCATCGGCCCTGGATTCAATGCCATCACCGTAGAGGGCGAGCGCATCCATGCCCAGGCCGGAGCCACCAATGCCAAGGTGGCACGTGCCGCTCTGGCCGCAGGGCTTTCGGGTTTCGAGTTCGCTGCAGGCATTCCGGGAAGCTTGGGCGGGGCCGCCATGATGAACGCCGGTGCCTACGGCGGCGAGCTCAAGGACGTGGCGGAAAGCGTTACCTGCATCGACCGCGACGGCCGCAAGCTCACCTTAAATGCCGAAGAGGCCGGTTGGCGCTACCGGTCCTCCGCCATGGCCGAGAAGGGCTATATCGTGACCTCTGTCACGTTGAAGCTCTCTCCGGGCGATCCTGAAGACATCCGGTCCCTCATGGATGATCTGGCCAGCCGCCGCAGTGAGAAGCAGCCCTTGGACCTGCCGAGTGCCGGGTCCACCTTTAAACGCCCGGAAGGATATTTCGCCGGCAAGCTCATTCAGGATGCGGGCCTTCAGGGCTATCGCGTGGGCGGAGCCCAGGTGTCGGAGAAGCACGCTGGTTTCGTGGTGAACACCGGTGGTGCCACTGCGGCGGATATAAAGCAGCTGATGGATGATGTGGCCTATGAGGTGCAGCGGAGATTCTCAGTGACGCTCCAGCCCGAAGTGAGGCTTTGGGGGTTTTAGCCCCCTCCTTGCCAGCAGTGCCTGCGGCTTGAAGCGGCGGCGCTCGCAGATGGCCATGAGCATCGCGGCTCCCAGGGTTGTGAGAAGAAGCCCCTGATCTACAGGTCCAAGAGGGTCTCCTGTTTGGGCGAGCTTGCCGGGAGCTGGCGTTTCAGGCGGATTCGCCCCTTTCAGAAAGACGCTCTGGCCCTCATCGGCTATGTCTGCATGGGCGGCATAGACGGCTTCCTTCTTCAGGAGCTGCTCGAAGGCGACGATAGTGGTTCCTCCCAGCTTGGGTGCCTTGAATTCGAAGCTCACCTCCACCGTGCCTTCGGATGCATCGGCGGTGAAGCTTTGGCGGGCGATCACCTCCCGTCCGTTGGCATCCTGGATGACCCCGCCATCGCTCCCATCGGCGTTTCTTCGGTGCAGCGTGCCCAGAAGCTCATAGGTCTCACCCGGGGTGAGCCCGCGATAGCTCACGGTATCGGTCAGGGAGACCACCTCGTTCGCGCTCAGATTCTTCTCGTCGCTTCCCGCTACGGTTAGGGAGGTTGCAAGCTCAGGTACCCGAACGGTTTGGCCTTCATAGGTTATATCCTTGTGGACCGCCAGCACGGTGCCGGAGTTATCCTTCAAGGTCTCGAAAGCCACCAGGCGCTGACCGGCCAGGTCGCTCGTATCCAAGGAGAAATCCACTCCGGCCGACCCATCGGGAAGCGGGGGCTGGAATGCCGTTTGGCTTTGGGCGACCATACCGCCGTCGGCGCCTTCGGCTGTCACCAGATGCAATTCACCTTCCAGCCGATAGCTTTCCTGGGGGTCGAGATTCGCATAGTGCACCTCATCGGTGATCGTGACCATGGCGCCCGCTGGGGCCAGCTTCACCCCGCGGCTGTCTCCCAGGGAAGTGCCCACCAAGGGGCCGGGATTGTCGTCAACGGTGCCCAGGTCCAAATCGAGCTTATCCCGGCTTATGCGCACCGTGAACTCCGCTAAGGTGTAGCCCTCATTGGCGGCGCAGCGCAGCTCTTTCACCCGATAAGTATCGAAGGGCAGAGCCCCCAGGGCATCATCGGGGGCTACCGGGCAATCGCTTCGCCCGCTGAACCAAATACCCGCTTCGGTATCGAGACTGGGCGCTTCGTTGTCTTTCGGCTCCTCTTCAGCGGCTTCACTTGACCCCTCAGGGCCTTCTTTTGGCTCATCGGGCGTGCTTTCGGGGTCTTCTGGCTGCTCATCGCTTGCGGTTTCGCCCTCCAAGAGCCAATCGTTACCGTTGGTGCGCCGGGCGTGGGGGTTCCATGAGGAGGAGGTTGAGGCCATGCCGTTGGCGTCGGTTACCAGCACGTGGCTTTCCTTGGTGGTTTGGGAGGTGATGGCAAACGGCACCGAGCCCAGCCGCTTGCCGGTGATGCCGTCGGCCTTGGTGAATGAGAAGTCGCCGCGCAGGACCTGGTTGGCGGCGGCTTGGGGCTCATCGGTCAAATCCACCATCTGGCCATCCTCGGTGATCTGGAAATGGGCGCGCCAGGCTTGGGAGGCTGCGTCTAGCAGATAGCCCTCGCTGCTGGAGCTTTCCTTCAGGCCATAGCTGCCCACCGGCAGGCAGCGCTCACCTGTGGTGGCGATGAAGCGACCGTCCTCGGTGGCTTCGGTTTCAATGGTCTTCACCACCTCTCCCATGCGGTAGGCGGTTCCCTCCACAACAACGGGTTGCGGGTTCTCGTTTATCACGGAGAACACGGCCCCTTCAAGGGCCGCTGCCCCTTGGGGCTTGTAACCGCCGTTCTGCCTGTCGGTCTTTCCTAAAGCCACTCCTCCGCGCATCACCATGTCCTTGCAGGTGGGGGCTGTATAGAGTGCTATCTCGGCTTGGGAGGTGAGGCCAGTGATCTGCTGGATGGCCAAAGGGACGGTCGTTTCCGTGCCATCGCCCAGCAGATAGCCTTCGGGCGGCTTTATCTCCTGGGCGCTCACGGTGCCCAAGGGCAGGGTTATGCGCCCGTCGGCCGTTCGGTAGAATTCATCCCCTGAGACCTTCAAGTCTTCGCGGCCATAGGCGATACCATCGTGATCGGTTGCCACCACCCAGCTGCGTTCAGGTTCGGGCAGTTCCTCTTCAGTGGTATAGAAGCCGGGATAGTAGCAGATCCGAAACCAAGCCCCTTCCAAAGCGGCGCTGCCTTGCGCCTCGCCACTGGCGGTCTCGCCATCCCGTTTGGCAGCCCAGAAGCTCACCGGGTTGGTAATGGGTGTGTCGCTCACCGTGCCGCCAGGTCCCACGGACACGGTGGTTTGGGCGCTGATCGTCACCGGATAGACCTGCTCGTCTAAGGCATAGCCTGCGGGTGATGCGCACTCGCTTACATAATAGGTCCCGCAGGGGATATCCATGGCTGAGGTGAAGTGGCCCTGAGCATCGGTCTCGAAGGTGCGCAAAGCCTGGCTGGCCCGGTGGAGGGCAGCGCTCTGCTCGCTATCGAAAAGCCCATAGACCGCATTTCCCAGCGAGTAGTTGGGGTTATGGGCGCTTACTTGGGGGAGACGGGAGGTCTTGTGAAGGGCGATGGCTCCCGGCAGCGAGCCGCCCAGCTTCAGGACCTCGAACGAGACCTTTGAGGCTTTGCCGTGGATATCGGTTTTGGCATTCATGCCGCTCCAGCCGTTGTTCTGATCGCCTGAGCTATGCCAAAGCCGGTCGTCATGGGAGTCGTCCCCCCAAAAGAACCCCACATGGTGGAAATCGGATATCGTGGAGCTTGACCCATCCCACATCCATATCACATCCCCTTTCTCCAGAATGCCGGAATCGAGCATGGCTTGCTTGGAGCTGAACCGATAGGTTTCCAGGCCGTGGGCGGTGATGGCGTTCGCCCAACCTTGGAGAGCGGGCAGCCTCTGGGCTATGTCGTCTCTCCATCCGTGCGCGGCGCAAAGGGCATGCCAGACGAATCCCGTGCAGTTCATGCCAGCGCTTTTCCCATCGCTGTGGATGCCGTATCCGTTGATGTCACCCCGTGGGGAGCGCCAGTCGTAGGGCTTATAGGGCGTGCCAAGGTAATAGCTGTCGTTCTCATGGGATGTAAGCCAATTCACCAACTCCATACGGCTTACGCCATAGATATCCTCCAAGGTGTTGGAGCCGGCACCATAGGCCTGTTGGCCCCAGGGAAGCAACGCGCCCAAGGCCAAGGCGGCCAAAGTGGCAGCGAGCAGGGCGAGCCTTGCTTTCAGGGGGAGGGAGCGGGAATAGGCAGGGTAGGGGTTGGCCGGTCTCATGGCAGTGTCTCCTTCAGATAGGGTTCGGTGGTGCCATGCTAGGGAAGAAAGCTTCCGGTTTTAACCGCCAGGAGCAGTGGGCTATTCCAACATCTCTAACAGATGCCCATTCGTTTCTGCCAGCTTTGGAAGCGCATCTTCCAAGGATTCGCCATAAAGGGATATGGGGCGGTTTGCCGGGGATGTCACTGCCCGAATAATCCGAACAATCCATGTACATCAAGCAACAAGTCGGTATAATCCACCTTGGTACAATGCCCATAGTGGGCAATGCAGCTGTGGGCATCGCGAAGTTCGGTACGAACCGGGCTCCTGCGAGGGTCCGGAATGGTAAACGGAAGAGAAGAGGGGAAAGGTATATGACGCAAGTCGACATCCACGCTCCCGGTGTAGAGGTCAAGAAGAGCGCATGCTACTTCTGCCACGCCAACTGCGGCGTCCTCGCTTACGTGAAAGATGGCGAAGTCATCAAGATCGAAGGCGATCCGGACTACACCAATAAGGGCGGATTGTGCTGCCGCGGCAATATCGCGCTTCGGCACGTCCATCATCCCGCCCGGATCAACCACTGCCTGAAGCGTGCAGGCAAGAAGGGTGAGAACAAATGGGAGCAGATCTCGTGGGATCAAGGCATCAAAGAGGTTGCCGAGCGCTTGAACCAGATCAAAGAGGAGAGCGGCGCTGAGGCTGTGGCTACCGCCGGCGGCACTACTCGCACCGACGACTATGCCCGCCGTCGTTTCTTCAACATCTTCGGTTCTCCCAACAGTTTCCACAATGCGCTTCTGTGCTGGATTCCCACCTTCATGGTGGAAACGGCCGTTTCCGGCTGGTCTCCCTTCGAGACCGACCTGGGCCAGTCCAAGTGCGTGATCCTCTGGGGCATGAACCCCGGCGCCTCCACGCTGCCCAGCATGAACGGCTATGCCGACCTGCAACTGAACGGCCTGAAGATCATCGTGGTGGACCCGCGCTATTCCGAGACCGCTGCTAAAGCCGACCTGTGGCTGCCGCTGCGTCCTGGTTCCGATACCGCTTTGGCTCTCGCCATGCTCCATACCATCATCTTCGAAGGTATGGTGGATTATAACTTCGTGGGCGAGTGGTGCAACGACTTCGACGGCCTGTGCGACCACATGGAGCAGTACTCTCCGGAGTGGGCCGCGCCTCTGACCTGGCTCGACCCCGAGCAGATCCGTCAGGCTGCGCGCATGTATGCCATGAACCGCCCCTCCAACATCCAATGGGGCTGCACCTGGGATCAGCAAGGTCCCAGCTCGGTGACGGGTTCTCAGGCCCGCGCCCTCATGCGTGCGGTCACCGGCAATCTGGATTGCCCCGGCGGCGACCTCATGCCCGGACCTTCCATGACCTTCCTCACCGACGAGGAGTTGGAAGCCAATGAGATGCTTCCCGAGGAGCAGAAGGCGAAGCAGATCGGCTCTGACAAGTTCAAGCTCACCTCCTGGCCGGGCTATACGCTCATCGCCAATACCTGCAACGCTACCTGGGGTAAGGCTCCCACCACCGAGTGGATGTGCGAGGCCCACGGCCCCAGCGTGTTCAAGGCAATCATCACCGGTGACCCCTATCAGGTGCGCGCGCTCATCGTGAACGCCACCAACCCGGTGAACTGCTACGGCGACTCCAAAATGACCCTTGAGGCCCTGAAGCGCTGCGAGTTCCTGGTCACGGTGGATTACTGGATGACCCCGGCCGCCTTCTTCAGCGACTACGTGTTCCCGGCCGCTGGCGCCCTGGAGCGTCCCATCATGCACACCAACTACGGCGCCACGGATTCCATCCTGTGCTCTCAGCGCGCCATGCAGCCGCTCTATGACCGCCACGACGACTACACCTTCTGGCGCGAGCTTGGTTTGGCTTGCGGTCAGGACCCGGCGCTTTGGCCGTGGGAGACCGAAGAGGATGTCTACTATGACGTCATCAAGCCTTTGGGTTATCCCGTGGAGAGCTACGATGAATTCGTTGAGACCTATCGTATGTACTTCCCGCCCCAGCGCTTCTACAAATATAAGGACAAGGGCTTCTGCACCCCGTCCCGCAAGGTTGAGCTGAAATCCTCCATCCTGGAGGAGTTGGGCTATCCTGGGTTCCCCACCTATGTGGGTCCGGCGGAGAGCGAAGAGACCACTCCCGAAGTGGCTGCTGAGTACCCTGTGGTGCTCACTACCGGCGGTCAGTTCATGCCCTATCACCATTCCGAGCAGTTCAACATGCCCGGCCTGCGCTACATTTACCCCGATCCCTACTTCACCATCCATCCGGAGCTCGCCGCCAAGCATGGCATCGAGTACGGTGACTGGTGCTGGATCGAGACGCGCCGCGGCCGCATCCGCATGCGCGCGAACGTGGAAGTGTCCATGGCCCCCAACGCCATCTGGGTGCCCCGTGGCTGGTGGTTCCCCGAGCGCGACCCCATGGAGGATCCGGAGGCGCCCTTCGGTTGCCTGGAGTCCAACACCAACGTGCTCACCTCGGTTGACAACTGGGATTGCGACCCCATCGGCGGTTCCTGGGCGAACCGTGGCCTCATGTGCAAGGTGTACAAGTGCACCGCGGCCGACCTCACCTTGAAGCAGGACACCACCTGGTCCATCCCCGGCTCCTCTTCCACGCCGGGTGTGACCATGATGCCCTCCGAGCAGCCGCTGGCCTTCGAGCCCATTCCCTTCACCGCTCCCGAGTGCCCCCGCGAGATCCCCGAGGGTCTGGAGTGGGATTGGCACCGCGACAAGTTCTATCAGCCAGGCACGTTCTACGAGCTGGATGAGGAGAGCGGTTGGCTCATCGACCCCCGCACGGGCGGCTATTACGATATGCACACCGGTTGGCTCTACGATGCCGAGCGCGAGCTGCTCTACGACGAGGAGACCGGCAAGTTCTACGACTTCGAGCGCAACGAGGTCCCCTTCGTGGCCGGCATCCGCGTGTATCCGGGTACCGAAGCCGCTCCCTACGAGCTTGCTTCCACGGTTGAGTGGGATGCGGCCAAGGGTTACGCTACGGCCCCTGGCGCCATCGGCGAGGGCAAGATCTACGATCCCAACAGCGGCTGGCTGATAGGCATCGAGGATGGCTATTGGTATGAGGCTTCTTACGGCTATGCCTACGATCCCACCCAGGAGAACCTGCTGGATATGGCCACGGGTAATCGCTACACCATGGAGTACGAGCCGATTCCGGCAGAGCCGGCGGCGGAATAAGGGCAGGAAAGGAGAGGAGATACATTATGACGCGTTATGCAATGGCAATCGACCAGCGTCGGTGCATCGGCTGCCATTCCTGCACGGTTTCCTGCCGTACCTGGAATGACCTGCCTATGGACATCATCTACAACCCTGTTGTAGGCGGTGTCGTTGAAGGCGAGTGGCCCCATGTCCATCGCAACTGGGTGCCCACGTTGTGCATGCACTGCAAGAATCCCGAGTGCGTGCCCTGCTGCCCCACCGGTGCCTCGCAGCAAGACGAAGACGGCACCGTATGGGTGGATTACAAGAAATGCATGGGTTGTAAAGTCTGCGTCAATGCATGCCCCTATGGCATGCGTGACACCTCGCACACCGTACGTCGTTTCGATCAGTTCGTACGCAAGTGCACCTTCTGCAAGGATCGCCGCGAGATGGAGCCCGAGAAGGATCCCTACTGCGTGCAGACCTGCCATCAGAAGGCCCGCATCTTCGGCGATATCGACGATCCCGAGTCCGAGATCTCCAAGCTCATCAACAATGTGGATACGTTCCGCCTGCTTGAGGAGCTCGGTACCGACCCGCAGATTTATTACATCCCGGATCTGGGAGGTAGGCGATAATGGATAAGCAGACATATCAGAAAGTCAATGCCAACCCGCAGTATCCCCATCACTATTGGGAGTATCCCATCGCCATCTACCTGTTCTTGGGTGGCCTGGGCGGCGGCATCCTGTTCATCAATTGGATCTTGAGCGCCTTCATCGCTCCGGGCATCAATCTGACCCAGGTCATGATGCTTCCGAACTTCATCGCGCTCATCGCTATCGTGATCGGCCTGTTCTTCCTCGTGTTCGAGTTGGGGCAGCCGCCGGTATTCTATCGCGCTTACGTGACGGCCACTTCCATCATCAAATGGGGTGCTGTGCTGCTGACCATCGCTTCCGTGGGTGACTTGATCTGGCTTTTGGGCTACTGGTCGCCGCTCACCCCGGTGCTGGGCTGGATCAGCGTGTTCAACTTCTTTGCGCCGTTGGGGCCGCTGATGCTTTGCCTGGCAGGTATCGCCGGCTTCGGCATCATGGTGTACACGGGCGTTATGCTCTCCACGCTGAAAGCCCACTCCTTCTGGGCCACGCCGGCGCTGCCCATCCTGTTCACCGTGTCGGCCCTGTCCACAGCGAGCGCCATGATCATGCTTTCCATGGGCGCTTGGCCGGGCGTGCTCACCTCCATTCCCGAGTACGTGAACATCCATATCATCCATGGCATGCTCCATACGGTGGACATCATCTTGATCTGCGCAGAGATCACCGTCCTGCTCATCATGATCCTGTCCTTCCTGGGTGCGGGCAATCGCACCCAGCAGCGTGTGGCCCTGCGTTGGGTGAAGGGCTCCTATGCCGCTTGGTTCTGGGTGGGCATGCTGGGCCTGGGCCTGGTAGTGCCGTTCATCCTGGATATCAGCGGTAACGCTTTGGCGGGCACCATCGCGAACATCCTGGTGCTCTGCGGCGGCTGCCTGCTGCGCTTCCTGTGCGTATGGTCCGACGACCGTCAGCCTCTGCCGGACGAGAACCGCTACTACTTCCGTCTTAAGACGGCTGACAAGCGCTTCATGACCCGTTGGGACAAGACGGGCAAGGAGCTGGAGCGCGGCCAGAACTGGTGCTATAAGGAGAACGAATACTAGGTTTTCTGTAGCACGCACTCTGAACGCTTAAAGACCCCGCCAGCCATGGCGGGGTCTTTTCATGTCAGGGGATGGGCTGTTTTATGTCAGGGGTCGGGGATGATGGCAGGTAGCTATCGGGTTCAGGCCCTAATCACCGACC
>CAZKKN010000017.1:18462-35734 GCA_964553375.1 uncultured Eggerthellaceae bacterium
ATCCTTTCGGGATCATGCCATCATCCCCGTCCCCTGACATAAAACAGCCCATCCCCTGACATGCGGCAAGGCGCAATAGGCTTATCACCTCCTGGCTTACTGTGGCGTTTGCTACAATGGGGGAGATAGAAAGGATTCCCATGGATGAGTACACATTCGAGGATGTTTTAGCGAAATCACGGGTCACCTGCACTTTCCCGGGACTGGAGGCTGTGCAGTCCTTTCATGAGGAAGGAGAGGCGTGCACGTCGCTTTTCTTTCCTGGCTGCTCGTTCATTAATTACGGCATCCCGTTGGTGAATGCCGTGTACGACCTGCTGCGAAATGCGGGGAGCGTGGATGGCATGTCCCTGCTCTGCTGCGGGAAGATCCTTGAGTACGAGCCGGAGGCGCTTACGGTTCGCCCGGCTTTCGAGCAGCAGTTCCGCGACCATATCGCCCAGACCACCATAAAGCGCATCGTCGCCGCATGCCCCAATTGCGTCACGGCTTTGCGCAACCTGCTGGCGGTTGAGGAGCGCACCGCTTCCATCGAGGTGGTGCCGCTGCCCGTGGAACTGGAGCGTTTGGGTTACAGGATAGATCCTCAAACGGCCCTTGAGGTGGCGCGTCGCGACGAGCGCTTGAAGGACGCCACCTCTGTGGTTTTCGCCGTGAAGGATTCGTGCCCCGACCGCGATACCGGGGAGTTCGCTGAGAGCCTTCGGGCACTATTGCCTGCTGACATGCAGGTGGATATGGCCCACAATCGCAAGCGCTCGATCTGCTGTGGGTCTCGGCCCCGGGCCGTGGGGCGTATGGAGGCGGCGGTGAAGTCCTGTGGGCTGAACCACGAAGAGGCGGCCGCAGCCGGGGCAAACGGACTGGTTACCTCCTGCATGAGCTGTGCGTTCTTGCTGTCCACCCTGGTACCGGAGCTGCCGGTCTTCCATTACTTGGAGCTGCTCTTCGATTATCGGATCCCTTGGGAATACGCTGACCAATACATGAAGCTGCGCTTCCTATTCGACAGTTCCCTGGGAGTGCGGGAATTCTACGGGTTGGATACCCTCTAAGGGCATAAGAGGCGCGCCTTGACGGAATTGAAACCGACAAATTGCCATTTCTGCGGTTACTGCTGCGCATTTCTCGCTGAAGTGGAAGACGGGCGCATCGTGGGGCTTTCCCCGGATCCGTCCCGTTATCCTTATGACGACCGCATCCTGGCCGGTTGTCGCCGCTGGCGCAGGAACCTGGATGTGCTTGATTCCGAGCGTCGGGTCAATCACCCCCTGAAACGCCGGGGCGAGCGGGGAAGCGGGCAATGGGAGAAGGTGAGCTGGGACGAGGCACTCGATGACATCGCGGAGCGCCTGGCAGCCCTGCGTGAAACCTATGGACCGGGAACCCTTGCAAGCGCAATAGGGGGTCCGCATGGCTCCTTTTGGCCGCTTCACCGGTTCATGAGCCTGTTCGGTTCCCCTAACAACATGGGAATAGGGCAGATCTGCTGGAACCCGCGCATTTGGATGGACGTCATCACCTTCGGCTGGACGGTGGAGGCCGACATAGTCCCTGGCATCACCCAGGCGTTCTTCCTCTGGGGCACCAATCCCGCCCAGTCTGACAACTCGGCTTTCTGGCAGACGATCCGCGGGTTGAAGGACAAGGGTATAAAGCTCGTTGTGGTGGATCCGCGCTTCACCCAATGCGCCTCGCTGGCCGACCTGTGGATCCCGGTGCGGCCGGGCACGGATTGCACTTTGGCCTTGGGCATGATCGCTGCCATCTGCCGTGAAGGGCTGGAAGATAAAGGATTCGTTGATCAGTGGTGCCATGGCTTCGATGAGCTGAAGGCCCATGTGGAGCCGTTCACCCCTGCCTTCGTGGGGGATTTCTGCGGTGTGGAGCCTGAAGCTGTGGAAAAAGCCGCTCGCATCTTCGCCGCAGGGCGTACGGCGATGGTCTCTGGCCGGGGGATCGACCAGGTGGGGGCCTCGGTGGCCCCAACGCATCGTGCGCTTTGCATCCTGCGGGCCATCACCGGCAACGTGGACCGTCCTGGCTCCTGTGTCCTTGCAGAGCGCAGCGATTTCATCCCTGAGGTGGATTTCGAGATGAGCGATAGCCTCACTGCCGAACAGCGCGCCCTCAGTCTGAACGGGACCCGCACGCCTTTGCAGTCATTCGCAGGCTATGACCTGGTGCGTTCCCAGACAGAGAAGCTGGGCCGCCGCCTGCCCATGCGCTATATGACGGCTGCGGCGCCGGATCTGGTGCTGCATGCCATGGAGACCGGCGAGCCCTATCCGGTGCGTGCCCTCATCGTGAATGCTACCAATCCGCTTCTGACTTATGCCGATACCCATCGGGTCT
Organism: uncultured Eggerthellaceae bacterium; assembly: GCA_964553375.1. Classification (GTDB taxonomy): domain Bacteria; phylum Actinomycetota; class Coriobacteriia; order Coriobacteriales; family Eggerthellaceae; genus UBA9715. The sequence continues at coordinate 20,818 of CAZKKN010000017.1, forward strand.
TCGATGCATTTAAGGGACTCGACCTCCTGGTGGTCCTGGATTATTACATCACACCCACTGCAGCCTTGGCCGATTACATCCTGCCGGTGGCTGGCGCCATGGAGCGGCCCATCTTCCAGATCCATGGCGGAGTCGCCAACAACGGCTACGGCGGCCCGGCGGCGGTGGAGCCCTATTATGAGCGCAAGACCGATTACGACATCTTCCGTGCTTTGGGCATGCGTTTGGGCCAAGGGGATTTCTGGCCCCAGGAATCTCTAGCCGAGGCCTTCGCGGCGCAACTCGCGCCCACGGGCATGGACTGGGAGGATTTCTGTACCGTGGGGCTGTATTGGGTGCAGCCTCCTTATGAGAAGCACCTGCTGCCCAGCGCGGATGGCGCGCCGGCCGGGTTTGCCACCGAAACGGGGAAGATAGAGCTGGCAAGCGAGCTTCTGCCCCGGTTGGGAGGGGAGCGCCTGCCTTCCCAAGGCCGTCCGGTGACCCTTTGCAGCGAGGAGCTCATAGATCGCATCCAAGCCCAGGGCGGCGTGCATCTGCCTATGGTCACCGGTTCCCGCAAGCAGCCCTACAACGCCTCCATGTACATGGATGACCCCGGTTTTCGCAAGATGTCGCCCCGACCGGTGGCCGAGGTGAGCGAGGCTACGGCCCAGCGTTTGGGTTTGGAGCCTGGCGATAAAGTGAAGTTGACCACCGATCATGGCGAGGCGACTTTCACCTTGGCTACGGCGAAGATGCGCGATGACCTCATAAGCGTGGACTACGGGTGGTGGTTCCCCGAGCGCGGTATCCCCCAAACGCCGGATTTCGGAGGCATTTGGGAGTCCAATGTGAACGCACTCACCAGTTGCGCCTTGGAGGAACCGCTCATAGGCACCTGGGCCTATAATGCCCTCGATGTCATGGTGCAGAAGGTCTGAGCCATCCGGTCGTGATGCCGTTTACGCTTCCGAGGTGCGGGGATTCGGTGGTTTCCCCGGCTTCTCCCTAATACCCGGTACAATAGTAGGTGATGTCTACGAAGCGGTGCGCCTTTACGCTGAGGCCCAAGGCCGTCGCGGTTCGAAAAGCAAGGAAGGTATCATGACTCCGAAAAAGCACGCCCTGCTCATATTCACCAAACCGCCCATCCCCGGCATGGTGAAAACCCGCATGACCACCGATTACGGCGGGTTTCTCTCCATGGAGCAAGCCGCCGGGTTCTACCGGTGCTGCTTCTATGATGTCTGCGCCATGGGCATGGAGGCCATCGCCGAGCTTCAACAGGAAAACGACGCCCTGGTGGCGGCCGACCCCGATGCTCAGAAGATTACGTACGATTTCTTCTGCAGCACCACGCCGGCCGAGAGCCTGGATGAGGTGAAGAAGCTCTTCGAGGATGCCGGCCCGTGGTTCATGGACATCCATTACCTCACCGATAGCGGCAGCTCGTTCGATGAGCACTTCAACGATGCCTGCCAGCAGCTCTTCGATCTGGGCTATGAATCGTTCGTGGCCATTGGCGGGGATGTGCCCACCATGCCCAAAGGCCACATCAAGCAGGCATTCCAATGGCTCGATTACTTCCAGGCGGCCGGCACGCCGGGCTTCGTCCAGGCGCCCTGTCAGGAGTGCGGTACCTCCCTTGTGGGCTATAGCTACAACACGCCCATCGACCATACGGGCATCTATTACAACATGGATGGCCGCCCCGCCTTGGATGGTTATGTGGAGAAGGTGCGGGAAAAGGGAATCCCCACGGCTTACTTCGAGCCCGTGGCCGACATCGATGAGGTGTCGGACCTGGCACATGCCATCTCGTGCATGAAGGCGATTCGGGAAGCGGGCAAATACCAGCCGCTCTATGTGCCCCATCGCACCCTCAACTGGTGCGAGTTCATGGGCATTCAGGTCTCCACGCCTCCCAACGACAATCATGACCCGCGGGATTACCTGGATGGCACCTCTCAGGGCGACTCGGCCCCTTCGGCTCAGGACAGCGAGCGTATCGCTCAGGTTATGGGCGCTCTGGAGGAAGAGCGCCAGAAGGGCTTCGAATATGAGCGCGGGAAGTACGGAGCTCAGGACTAAGGAGGGCGAATTGACCGTGACCGCCGAGAACGCGCCTTCAAGCGAGGAGCCGAGGACCAAGCTCCATTCCACGCTCTCGCTTTGCCCCCAATGCCTGCGCACGCTGAAAACCGAGGTCTATGCCGATGGCGATGGGGTGGTGTGGATGGAGCGAAGCTGTCCTGTCCATGGTCAGGCCATCACGCGCCTGTGGAACGATGCAGACCATTACCAGTGGATTCGCAGTCATGGCTTTCCCCCCGTGGCACCTCCGGCACCGAACCTGGAGGCCGGAGCGCCCTGCCCGTTTTCCTGTGGCACCTGCACTCGCCACGAGCGGCGCGGAACGCTTCTGGAGATCGAGGTGACCCGCAACTGCAACCTCCATTGCCCGGTTTGCTTTGCCAGTGCAGAGACCGGGGAAGATGACCTCACCCTTGATGAGATAGATGCCATGTATGACACCATCGCGGCTGCTGTGGGCACCGATGGGGCGGTACAGCTCACCGGGGGCGAGCCCACCACCCGCGATGACTTGCCCGAGATAATCTACCGGGGCCGCGCCAAGGGTTTTTGGGGCATTGAGGTGAACACAAATGGCCTGGTCATCGCCAAGCGTCCGGGGTATTTGGAATCCCTGGTGGCGGCCGGCCTTACCGGTGTCTATCTTTCCTTTGACGGCCTTACGGGCGATGTCTATGAGGGTACCTGCGGCCGGGACATCCTCAACGTGAAGCTGCGAGCCATCGAACGTTGCCGGGAATGTCACATCCAAGTGGTGCTCTCCGTGGCTGTGGTGGCTGGGCTGAATGATGGCCAGCTGGGGGACATCCTGCGCTTCGCTTTGGAGAACTCCGATGTGGTGGCCGGCATTGCGCTGCAGCCGGCGTTCACCTCGGGGCGCTTCGATGTGAGCCGCTTCGAGCCTATGAGCGCCGGGGATGTCATCTTCAACCTGGCCGACCAATCCAATGGGCTCATCGACCGCTATGACATCTGGCCCTTGGGTACCTCCCATCCGCTTTGCGATACCGGCGTGTTCTTGCTGCATGCTCCGGAGTTGGCCACCCACGAAAGCGGCTTCGTGCCTGCTACGAAGCTTCTCACCCAGGAGGAATACCACGACGGTTTCAGCCCTGATTCACCTCAAGGGTCGGTGTTCTTGGATATCCTGAACAAGAAGGGCATCGAGACAAGCGATGGGATTTCCATCATCATCATGAACTACATGGACGCCATCACCATGGATGTCCAACGATTGCGGGAATGCTCCATGATGGTCACGGTGCCTTCGGGGCTCGCGATCCCGTTTTGCTCCTATCATCTGACCGATGCCCGTGGCTGCCGTGTCTATGCCCCCTGGTTGAAGGAGCGGCTGCGCGATGCCATAGAGCCTTCGGAGCTCATTGAGAGATACATTGTGCAGAAAGAAGAGGGATGATGGCCCTAAAACCTGATCAGAGCCCAGATTCGAAGGACGCCAAAGCCGCTCAGCGCGAGTTCGCAGCACGCGAGCGTGACGCTCACAGCGAGGTGAATTACAGCATCACCGTGAATGGGGAGGCGTGCATCGGCTGTGGCCTTTGCGCGTCGTTTTGCCCCACGGAAGTCTATACCATGGATGGCGGCAAGCCCGTTGCCGTCCATCCGGAATGGTGCTGGGGGTGTGAGACCTGTTCGGGCAATTGCCCCCAAGACGCCCTGACGGTGGAAGTGAACCCCGAATCCCTGAAGGCCGACGACGCCCACCCGCGCGCCACGCTCATCACCGATGAAGAGGCGGCTACCTATAAGACCTGGGCGAAGACGCTGCGCGAGGTGCTGGGACTGCGCTGGCATCCGGTGGGGGTGCGCCTCATCCGGGCGGGGGAGCCCTATCCCGAAGGAGTGCAGATTCCCAAGGAGCGCCTGCGCTATTGCCAAGCCATGAATGCAGCACGGCGCGGCGTGTCGTTGCTCATGCCCGCCAACCGCCATTCCTGCCCGGACGGCACCTCCATCTTGGGACTCACCGAGATTCCCCCAAAGCTCGCTTCGGGAGAGATCTATATCCTCTTCCACAAGCTGGACACCCAAGAGGCCGCCAGTCGCATGGTGAACGAGCGGCCCATGCTCGAACCTCATTCCATGGATGCCACCTGTGTTTTCCCCTTGGATGACCCCAAGGCGAATGTGGATGTGGTAGCGGTCATGGGCAACCCTGAGCAGATGATGTGGCTCTCCATGGCCACCTCCTATTACACCGGTCATCGCCACGATTTTCATGCGAGCGGTTATAACTCCCATTGCGTGGAGGTGACGCTGCTGCCGATGCGCGATAAGAAGATCAATATATCCTTCGGCTGCTATGGTGGTCGGGCGAGCACCGACATGGGTGATGACATGATGATGATGGGCATTCCGGTGGAGCTGATGGACGATGTGGTGCGCGGGGTGAAGGAGCTCTCGGTGCGCGTCATACCCCAGGAGCGCGATAAGATCTATCTGCCGCCTTTGCGCAGCTAGAAGGTAGATCATGGACGGGCTATTCTCCATTCGCGACGCGCGGCCGGAAGATCTGGACCTCATCGACGCCTATGCCCAGGCGGAGGGTATGGATATCATGCCCGGTTGCGAGCGCATTCGCGTGGCGGTCAATGAAGACGATGCCGTGGTGGGTTTTTGCCGCCTGCAAGACGATGTGAACGGAATCGCCTACGTGAATCCCATCGTGACCTATGCCCCCTGGCGCAACTACGGGGTGGGACGGGCGCTCATCGAAGATGCCCGGCGCATCGCGGGGGAACTGCGCCTGATAGCCCGGGGAACGAGTGAGGGTTTCTATCGGAAGCTGGGATTCAGCGAGATGGGATGGGACGAGGTGGACCTGAAGGCGGCATCGGAGGACTGCGATAATTGCCCCTACCGGGAGACCTGCCATCCGGTGCCTATGCGCTTGGCTTAGGCTTCCTGTTCGCTGTGGGCGCAGTAGGGGGTGGGAGGGACCTCGATCCCCAAAGCCGTGGAAGCAGAGACACGCAGGTCCTCTATGGTCATCTTGTAGCAGGCTAAAGCATCGATCCACCGACGCAAGCAGACGCGGCCCTTCTCGGTGAGCTCGAAAAGGCGCTTGGCAGATCCTTCCTGCGGGGTTTCCCACCAGGATTTCACCAGCTCGGCTTCTTCCATGCGCTTCAGGGCGCGGTAGATGCCTGTGGCATCGGGTTTCCGACCGCCGAACATGGGGGATTTCGCCGCCTGTTGCACGATGATATAGCCATGCATGGGCTTGTCGTTGGCGGCGAGGATGGTCAGGATGGTCGGCTGCGAGAGGCGATTGAGGGATTTCCCCAAGGTGGCGCACTCGATGAGCTCTTCGTCGGTTTTGGGGTGGCAAGAGCTCCACATCTGTTCCATGGTGGTTCCTTCGTTGCTCAGGCCGCGGCGGGGTTGTGTGCCCTTCGCGCGGTACTCGGTCTGAAACTGCCTCTATGGTAGCATAGAATCCTCGGGTCACTTTCTGGGGATACTATTAGTGGGCCCAACTATTGGCAGGCGCCATTACTGCTGCAACCCAATGCCGTTTTGAGGGTTCTGCAGTTTCTGGAACAGGCTTTCGGGGCGCCCCCGTCTTTGCCGAGCGGGTTATGTTAGCATCCTAGGAGAGCTGCGGAAAACGAGGAAGAGAGGTATGGATGGCGGCGCTGGTCTTGGCTTTGATACTCCTCGCCACCGTGCTCGCCTCTGCCGTCATCGCCCAGATCATCCCCAAGATCTCCCTGCCGCTCATACAGATCGCCTGCGGCATCGCCGTGGCTATTATCGCCCAAGGTCAGATCAATATCACCTTGAACCCCGAGCTGTTCCTCGTTCTCTTCATCGCGCCTCTGCTCTTCAACGAAGCGCGTGAAGCCGACAAATCCGCCCTTTGGAAGAATCGTCGCTCCATGCTCTCCTATGCCATAGGGCTGGTCATCGCCATAGTGCTCGTGGTGGGCTTCGTGCTGAATTGGCTTGCCCCCTCCATCCCGCTCGCAGCCGCATTCGCCTTAGGTGCCGCCTTGGGTCCAACCGACCCCATCGCTGTGGCCTCCGTTTCGCGCCAGGCGGACATCCCCCAGCGCCAGAAGACCACCCTGCAAGGGGAGTCGCTCCTCAATGACGCCTCAGGCATCGTATCGTTCCAGTTCGCGGTGGCCGCAGTGGTTACCGGTTCGTTTTCTGCCATCCTGGCATTGGAGGAGTTCCTCTTGAGCTTCTTCGGGGCTCTTATCGTGGGCGTTGTCTTCGGCTACCTCATGGCCAAGCTTGCCGAGAAGGTGCGCGATATGGGCCTTGAGAACACCACCTTCCACGTTGCCATGGAGATCCTCACGCCGTTCATCGCCTATCTCCTCGGGGAAGCCCTACATGTGTCGGGGGTCATCTTGGTGGTGGCATGCGGCATAACCATGACACTCATGCCTCGCAGTATCGACCCGTCGGTTTCGCGCATGAATATCGTCTCCTCCAGCGTATGGGAGGTCTTCACCTTCGCCCTCAATGGCATCGTGTTCGTTATGCTGGGCACCCAGCTTCCCCAGGCATTCGGTGGGTTCTGGGTGGATGAAGGGGTGAGCAACTTCGATGCAGCCCTTATCATCGTGCTCATAACGCTGCTCATGTACATCGTGCGCTTCGTCTGGACGCTTGTCTCCGAAGCCGTGGGGTTGAAGGGACGCAAGGAGAAGCCCTCTCTGAAGGAGCGCTTGCGCTCGGCGGCGGTGATGACCTTAGCCGGTGCTAAGGGCGCCATCACGTTGGCCATCATGTTCTCGCTTCCCATCTATGTGAACAGCGGCACTGCTATTGAGCCCTTCCCGCAGCGCGACCTTCTGATCTTCCTCTCCTGCGGGGTGATCTTGCTCTCGCTTCTCTGCGCCACGTTCCTTGTGCCGCTGTTGGCGCCGCGCCGCACCGAGGCCACTACCAGCACCGACAGCGAAAGCGAGGTGAAGGCGGAGATATTCCGCGGGGTCATCGAGGAGCTCACGGCTCGGCAGACGCCCCAGAACAGCGCCGCATTGGGGCCGGTGATCGCCAAGTACACCGAGCGCCTTGAGCGCTTCAAGGAAGAAGAGGACCTCCAAGACGAGTCCGACAAGCAGCTGCGGCTGGATGTGTTGGGCTGGGAGCAGGAATATGTGCTCGACCTCATCGAAAACGACGAGGTGCCCCCGGTTGAGGGGTATAACTACGTGAGCCGCGTGGCCCGCATCTCCGCCATGTTGAAGCATGGATCGGAGCGCAGGAACACGGCTTTCCAGTGGCTTCAGCGCACCACGATGCTCTTGCGCAAGGTGTGGCAACGCTTCCGGCGGCGCATTCCCACCGACAAGACGGCTCATGGAAGCGACTACGCCAAGAATATGAGGGATATCCAGGCGCGGGCGGCAGAATATGTCATCCGATGCTTGGGTCAGAAGATCACCGAGCCGGGCATCCAGTCCGAGAAGGTGAGCAACCTCATGGGGGAATACCAGCGCACGCTCTCGCTCCTGCGCGGGCCCGGTCCTTCGGTTACCGCCATCACCCGCAATGCGGAGTTGGATTTGGAGGCTACGCGCCTTGGCCTGCGCTTCGAATTGGAGAAGATCCAGGAAGCTTATGAGGCGGAGCGCCTGAGCCGTTCTGAAGCACAGAAGATGCGCGAGAACGTCTATCTCATGCAGATCGACCTGGAAGACTACATGTAGGAACAAGGGAAATGCTGCAGGTTGGGGATATAGGCGGGAAAACGTATCCCTTATATCCCTGAAAACGGCCGAAATAGGGGGGAGTAGTTGAGTTAAGCAGGGTTATGGGAGGGTTGAGCGGCTTTTTCTGTAAACTGGTATGCTGTCGAATCTCCGTGACCTGGGGTTTTATCGGAACACCCACGAAAAAAGCCGCCAACCTCTCTGCGAAATCCTCCCATAAACCCCTCTAACTCAACTACTCCCCCTATGAATCGTCTATCGGTTGGAGCAACCAGAATCTTACAGGTTGGCGCTAGTAACGTCGTAGATTGGTATTAGTAAAGCAGCGAGCGTACCTGGTGTGTGCGCAACGTCAGGCCATACGGCATGAAAGAAGGCTTGCCGTAGGCAAGCCTTCTCAAAAATGCATGGTGGACCGGCGGGGACTCGAACCCCGGACCTTGGGATTAAGAGTCCCCTGCTCTACCAACTAAGCTACCGGTCCATGGTAAATATGTCATGTGCGCGAGCGCTGAACCATCTTACGCGAAGCCCGGGGGCTTTGCAAGGATAATTCGCGCACTGGGGTGGGTGATGGGACTTGAACCCACGATCTCCAGAGCCACAATCTGGCGCCTTAGCCAACTAGGCCACACCCACCATGAGCGCAAGCAGATAGTTTAGGGATTATGCTCCGTTTGCGCAACCCTTTGGAAAGGGAAAACCGCATAATGCCACCATATGCGCTCAAGATGGGGAAGCGGTGAGGGCTCAGGGCGACCAAAACGCCGCGTCCGGCCACCGCTTCCCGGCCATAGGGGATAAGCGCTGTTCGGTGGGGTAAAATGAGCATCGCGAAAACGATGGGAGAGAGCATGCAGATTCGCGATTCTTTAGAAACGTTGGTGAATCAGGCAATCGGCCAGGCCATAGCGAATGGCTCTTTGGCTTTGGATGCGGCACCGGAGGCTGCCCTGGAGCGGCCTCGGGATGCGGCCAATGGAGACTGGGCGTGCACCGTGGCCCTGCGCTGTGCCAAGGAGGCGAAAAGCAACCCGCGGGCTATCGCCCAGGCCATCGTGGACGCTCTGCCCGATACCCCGTTGGTCCAGGAAGTCTCCATCGCCGGTCCCGGCTTCATCAACTTCCGCCTAAGTGATATGGCGCTCCAAAGCGTGGTGGCTGCGGTGCGCGCCGAGCGGGACGATTTCGGCCGCGGCTCGGTGCCGGAAGGCGAGCGGCGCGTGAACCTGGAATACATCTCGGCCAATCCAACAGGGCCCATGCATGTGGGCCATGGGCGCTGGGCGGCTTTGGGGGATTCCATGGCCCGGGTGATGCGCCATGGGGGTTACGAGGTCTTCGAGGAATTCTACGTGAACGACCACGGCACGCAAATGGACGTCTTCGGCACCTCCATCGCCGTGCGCTATCTGCAACTGCTCGGCCAGAATGCCGAGATGCCCGACGATTGTTATGGCGGCGCCTATGTGACCGAGCTGGCGCAGCGCATCATCGATGCCGATGGCGATAAGTACCTGGCTTTACCTGAAGACGAGCGGCGCATAGCCTTGCGCGAGATAGGGTATCGCGAGATGCTCGAGGCCCAGCGCAGCCTGCTGGAGCGCTTTCGCACGTCCTTTGACCGTTGGTTCTCGGAGCGGGACCTCTACATCGCCGATGCAGAGGGGCAGACGGCGGTTTCCCGAGCCCTTCAGGCCATGCGCGAGAAGGGCTATGTCTACGAGAACGAGGGTGCTACCTGGTTTGCCTCCACCGAGTTCGGCGACGACAAGGATCGCGTGCTCATAAAGGCCAATGGCGAGCTCACCTATTTCATGAGCGATGTGGCCTATCACTATAACAAGGTGAACCGCGGCTTTGACCGGCTCATCGACATCTGGGGAGCCGATCACCACGGCTATATCAAGCGCTGCGAGGCCATGATGGAGGCCTGGGGTCGTCCGGGTATGCTGGAAGTGGTGCTCGGGCAGCTGGTGAATCTGTTGCGCGATGGCCAACCGGTGCGGATGTCCAAGCGCACCGGCGAGATGGTCACCTTCGAGGAGCTCATCGACGAAGTGGGGGTGGATGCCACCCGCTTCCTCATGCTGTCGCGCTCATCGGATCAGATGATAGACTTCGACATAGAGGTGGCCAAAAAACAGGACTCCTCCAACCCGGTTTATTATGTGCAATACGCCCACGCGCGCATCTGCTCGCTTCTGCGCAAGGCCGCCGGTGGGGAGGAAGGTGAAGCCGATGCGTTGGCTGCCCAGCTCATCCCCGAAGGGGTTGATCTTGCGCCTTTGACCCACGAATCGGAGCTGGCGCTCATGCGCAAACTGGACGACTTCGGCGAACTGATCGCTTTGGCGGCCCGCGACCGAGCCCCCTTCCGGCTGACCCATTACGCTCAGGAGTTGGCGGCGCTGTTCCACCAGTTCTATACGAACTGTCATATTGTGGGAGAGGATCCTGCGGTGCAGGACGCGCGGCTGGCCCTGGCCGATGCCACGCGCATCGTGCTCGCGCTCACTTTGAGCCTACTGGGCGTGAGCGCCCCGGAGCGCATGTAATGCCAGGGGAGGGGCAAGAGCCTGCATCAAGATGCGGCCGCCCCGAAAGCGGTTCGGCCTTGGCTTCGGGCTGCGAAATCTGCGATGCTGCACAGGATATCGCAGATTTCTTGTCCTGCAGAATCGGCCTCACCCCTTTCGGATTGCCTGTGAGAGATGGTTTTTGCGCTTAGGAACGGTTAATTAAGGAGTATCTATGGTCCAGTTGAATGAGAATTATGCGAAGCTTCCCGGAAGCTATCTTTTCTCGGAGATTGCTCGACGCACAGCGGACTTTTCTGAGACGCATCCCGACGTGAAACTCATAAAGATGGGAATCGGGGATGTCACCCGCCCCTTGGCGCCGGCGGTGATCAGCGCTTTGGAGGAAGGCGTGGCCGACCTCTCTCGAGCGGAAACCTTCAAAGGGTACGGGCCAGAGCAAGGTTACGACTTTTTGCGGGAAGCCATAGCGGCCAGCGACTTCGCTGCCCGGGGAGTGGATATCGCTTCGGACGAGATCTTCATCTCCGATGGCGCCAAGAGCGACTGCGGCAACATCGGCGATATCTTCGGGCCTAACAACATCGTAGCGGTGTGCGACCCGGTGTACCCCGTGTATGTGGACACCAACGCCATGGCAGGTCGGGCGGGGGATTGGGATGAAGCCAGCCAGAGCTGGACGCGCATCCACTATATGCCCACCACGGCCGAGAACGGCTTCTTCCCGGCCATCCCTGATACGAAGGTTGACCTGATCTACCTGTGCTCGCCTAACAACCCCACCGGCACTGTGCTCACCAAAGAACAGCTGCAACAATGGGTGGACTACGCCAACGAGAACCAGAGCATCATCCTGTTCGATGCCGCCTATGAGCGATTCATCGTGGAAGAGGGTATACCCCACTCCATCTACGAGGTGCCCGGCGCCAAGACCTGCGCCATCGAGTTCCGCTCGTTCAGTAAGACGGCGGGCTTCACGGGGGCCCGTTGCGGTTATACGGTGGTACCCAAGGCGCTCGTACGCGATGGTCAGAGCTTAAACGGGCTTTGGCTGCGCCGTCAGACCACCAAGTTCAACGGCGCATCCTATGTGATCCAGAAGGGAGCGGCGGCGGTCTACACGCCGGAAGGTGCACGCCAGATAGAGGAGACACTTGATTACTACCGCGCCAATGCGAAGGTGATTAAGAACGCTCTCACGGAAGCGGGCCTTGAGGTCTTTGGCGCTGTGAACAGCCCCTATGCGTGGGTGAAAACGCCCGATGGTCTGGGATCATGGGAATTCTTCACCATGCTGCTGGAGCAATGCGGCGTGATCACCACCCCCGGGGCGGGCTTCGGCCCGGCGGGCGAGGGCTATATTCGCTTCACGGCTTTCGGCGATGCGGATCAGACGCGCGAGGCCATGGAGCGCATCACGGCATTCTTGAAGAATAGGCCGTAGCAGCACAGAGTGGCGAAGATCGCTCGCGCTTGGCATCGAACTGCGAAAGTCGTGGTGAGTTATACCACGACTTTCTTGTTCTGAAGAATCGTTGTTCGCGAACCTTGTCGCTCGCACCTGAGCGGTTGATGGGCTGGTATGAAGTCAGCGCTTATGCCAGCGGTGCGTCACTCAAGGTGGCGTACATGATCGCCTTGATGGCGTGCATGCGGTTCTCGGCCTCGTCGAATACGCGGGATCGCGAGGACTCGAACACCTCATCGGTCACTTCCATCTCGGTCAGACCGAAACGGTCGTGGATCTTCCGCCCGATATCCGTACCCAAGTCATGGTAGGCCGGAAGGCAATGGAGGAAGATCGCATCATCTTTCGCCAAAGCCATGACTTGTGCGTTCACCTGATAAGGAAGGAGCGCGTCGATGCGCTCTGCCCAAACCTCATCGGGTTCGCCCATGGATACCCACACATCGGTATAAAGCACGTCGGCGCCGGCGCAGGCGGCTTCCACATCGCTTGTCACGGTGATGGTCGCTCCGGTGGTGGCAGCGATTCCCTGACAGGTCCCGATCAGTTGGGCTTCGGGCTGGTTTTGCGTTGGGCCGCAGGCTACATAATGAAGACCCAGTTTGGCGCAGACCACCATGAGCGAGTTGGCCACGTTGTTACGGGCGTCCCCCATGAACACCAGCTTGCGGCTGTGCAGATCATCGCCGAAAGCCTCCCGCAGCGTGAGCATGTCGGCAATCATCTGAGTGGGATGCCACTGGTCGGTAAGGCCGTTCCACACCGGGCAATCGGCGAAGTCTGCCAGCTCTTCCACGATATCTTGGCCGAAGCCCCGGTATTCGATGCCGTCATAGAAGCGCGAGAGCACGCGGGCGCTATCGGCGATGGATTCCTTCTTGGACACCTGGGAGCTGGCAGGATCGAGGAAAGTGCAACCCATCCCCAGGTCCGAGGCTGCCACCTCAAAGGAGCATCGGGTGCGGGTGGAGGTTTTCTCGAAGAGCAGCACGATGTTCTTCCCCTCAAGGAAGCGATGGAGCCGTCCCTCGTGCTTCATCACCTTGAAAGCGGCGGCCAGATCCAGCAGGTGGCAGATGTCCTCGCTGGTGAAGTCGAGGAGCTTCAGGTAATCGCGGCCTTTCAGGTTGCCCATGGTGCATCCTTTCGTAGAATCGAAAGCCCTATTATAGCGGCGTTAGAGGCTCCTGCGACGCAAGAACGGATTTGAGGTATCATAGCGGAGCGCATCTGCGCTGCCTTGCGCGCCCATGGCTCAACGGATAGAGCATCGGACTTCTAATCCGACGGTTGCAGGTTCGATTCCTGCTGGGCGCGCCATCATCCCTCGGGCGGTGTTAGCGCCGTAAGCTCTTCGGCATTCCTTTGGTTATGCAGCTTATACAGCCGATAGAGCGCTTGGATCCACTTGATGGCCATGAAAACCGCTACGGCTCCGATCATGACCACCAGGCTCATCTCGCTTCCCCGCAGGCTCATCTGCACAGCCAGGTTGCTGAAGATGGCAGCAGCGCACAGCCACAGGATGGCGTTGATGCGGGTGGTTTTCATAGCGTTCAAGCGCTCGACCTCCTGTTTGCGCCTATCGGATGCCGAGGCTTCTTCCAGGCGTTTGCGGTAGGCCTCCCAATAGGCCTCGCCTTTGGCATCGCGTTGCGCGCAGGCCTCATCTATCATCAAGCCGTAGGCCGAGGCGATGGAGGCCGCCTCTTCAAGCAGGGTACCGTGCCCTTGCGGGAGGGAGTAGTATGCTTCTATGGTTTCCAGGGATGCGGTAGCCGCAGGTTGGTTTGGCAAGCTGCAGGTGCTATGGGTTGCGCAGAAGCGCTCCGTGAGGTCGAAAGGATGCGTCTCGGGCAAGGTGACCCAGCTACCCTCTATCATGGCTTTGGCAAAGGCGCTATGCAGCGCCACCGCCACCGTTGCATCCTGGAAAAGGTCGCTTATCTGCTCTTCGAACTGATAGAGTTCAGGACAATCCTCTACATCGTCCGGTCCCAGCCCTCCGCTGGCTTCGCTTGGGATCCAATTGTCAACGTTTTGGGGTTTCACCGTCTCGCAGAAAAGGCCATTGCCCTCCGAATCGCAGATGGCCAGTTGCACGATCTCGTCTTTTTCCAAGTCGTAACCGGTGGTTCTAAGTGCAATGGCTATGCCGCCCGTGCGAGGTAGCTCGCAGCTGGCGAGGAGCTGCTCATCTCCCGGATCCAAGAACCGGTATTCCATGGATTTCCTCCGTTCGTTCGCGTCGCTATAGCAACACGCCTATCAGTCTATCGCTTCAGGGCCCGAAGCGTTGGGAGTTGCTTGACCGCTATGCCCACCAAAACCAAAAAGGCCCCGAAGAGCACCAGGGGGCTTGGCGTATCGCCGATGAGCGCCCAGGCGGCGAATATCCCCACAGGAAGCTCGCTTGAGGCCATGATGGAAACCATGCCCGGACTCAGCGAGGGGCTTGCGAAGTTGATCAGCCCCGTGGGGATGATGATTCCCAAGAAGGCAAGGCCGACGGCATAGGGCCAAAGGGAGGCATCGGTGGCTGCGGTGACCCAGGCTTGGGGGTTTGCCAGCGTGGTAACCACCAGGCCGCCTACGGTGAGCATGAGGGTGCGCAAGGGTGCCGGTTGGGCGGGTTCGATACGTCCTGAGGCATAGAGGAAAAGCGCATAGAAGAGGGCTGAGCCGGCACCGAAGGCGATGCCTACTGGGTCCAGGCTGCCAAAGGAGCCGTCCAGAAGCCCCGCTGCGAAAACGGTGCCAACGAGCACGATGGCGATGGCCACCACGCTGGAGCGCGTAGGCGGGTGGCGTTCCACAATGCACTCGATGAGCACTGAAATCCATACATATTGGAAGAGCAGGGTGAGCGCCACGGCGCTGGGCAGCAGCGTCACGGCAGTGTAGTAGCAGATGGACGTGAGCCCGGTGAAAACCCCCAGAAGCGCCATCTTGGCCAGGGACGTTGCTTTGGCGTGCTTGCGGCAGGTGGTCAGGTAGAAACCGAGGCATAGGATGAAAGCCGTCAGGTATTGAAGGGGGAGGAACGCCGAAGGGAAGATGCCCTGTCCGGCGGATGCCTTCACCACAGGCACGATGAAGCCATAGCTCGACCCAGCGATGAAGACGAGTAGGGGATATGC
>CAZKKN010000018.1:0-33909 GCA_964553375.1 uncultured Eggerthellaceae bacterium
AGGATCATGCCATCATCCCCGTCCCCTGACATAAAACATCCCCGTCCCCTGACATGCTCGGCGAGCACCCATAAGGCGATGGCACTTACCCATCCGCCACAGAAAGCCAAGGCGCAACCCTGGCCAGAATCACACCGGTACTGCAAGTGCTACAGCTCGCCCACAAGACACGCAAGCAGGAAACATATGCTTACGAAAGAATCCCACAAGTGCACACAAGGAGCATGCGCGCATAGGTTAAGCCAAGCGCGCTTGCAGAAGACCCAACCAACAATGCGAAGAGAGGTTGTTGGGTTGATGGTTCTTGTGGGAAGTTTTGAACCCGCAACCGGGGGGACTAGTTGAGTTAAGCAGGGTTATGGGAGGGTTAGACAGTCCTTTCCACAGGTTAGGAAAGGGCAGGGACCCTGTGACCTGGGGTTTTGCTAGCGTCTCGATGAAGCAGGTGCGCATTTTCGCTCCGAACCCTCCCATAACACTGCTTAACTCAACTAGTCCCCCCTCTTATCGATCGGACGCACGGAGTTGCGCGGAATCACGGCATGGGAGGATTGGGCGCATGGCGGTGCGGGGGATAACAGTATGTCAGGGGACGGGGATGATGGCAGCTAAGGGGCAACAGGAGCGGCAGGATCGCAAGATGCAACCGCTTGCGATTCAAGTCACAAGCGATACCCTTCCACAAAGGAGATCAACTCTTCGCGGGAATGCACATCCAGCTTCAAGTAGATATTGTGGGTGTGAGTGCGCACGGTGTTGCGCGAAAGTTGCAGGTCAGTGGCGATGAAATCGCTCCCGCGCCCGGTGGCCAAAAGGCGTAGCACTTCGGCTTCGCGTGGGGAGATGTTGAATTCCGTAGCAATGAGCGCCACAGCCTCCTGCATGGAGGTGCGATGGGCCGGCGAAGCGGTTTCGTCGGTCTCGATTCGGGGTTGAACCGCAATGGCATCGAAACTGGGTTCCCCTTCGGCGGCCGGGGAGAACAAAGCGTCGAAAACACGGTCGTTGAAGAGCAGCAGCGAAGCCACGAGCACCCCAACACCGACGAAGGTCATAAGGGAGTTGGGCGGAATGATGTCCCCCAGCTGCGGAACCACGTAAGCGCCAATCATCCAGCCGGTTGCGCAACCCACTAGAAACATCCCTTGCCCCAAGCCGAACACCAGCATGACGGAGATCTTCTTCTGATACACCACGAATGACAGGATGCACCAGAACATCACCTCGAACAGGAAGAATGTCGCGTAAGCAACGATGCTGGGTGCGCTCCACATGCCAACGAACACCGAAGAGCATGTCATGGCCAGCACGATGACCACCACAACAACGATGCTCACCTTGCCGAAGTTGATGGGCCGCACCGCCATGGCCAAAGCGGAGAACACGAGGATCGCCGCGATCACGATGCGCACGATCATGAGCAGGTTGTTGTCGATCACAACATCGGACGGCGCCATGCCGTGAATAGCCGAGGCCCGCATCATGGAAGTGGCCACAGCCAGGATGAATCCCACCGCGACCAGCCGGTAAAGCCCCGAAGGAAGTGGTCGGGCGGTGCGGTGCTCCTTCGCATCGGAAAGGGCGAGGCGGCTCGCTTTCGCGGGCATGAGCGCCACAGCGGCAGTCACCAACGGCAGCAAGATGAAAAGGGCCATACCGGCATAAGTGGGACCGCCCTGAACGGCAGCCCACGAAGGCGACCCCTGGAACACGAAGTAGATGAACGCCATCAGGCAGACCGAGAAACCCGCGAACAGCAGCGTTACCCGCGGCGGCTGGGAGCCATAGAGCATCGCAAGGCGCAAACCGATCATCCCGCAACCCACGCCAGCTACCACGCCGGCGATGCAGAAGGCGATATTAAGCGGCACCCAATTGACAAACGTGCCCAAGTAGTAGGGACCCACCACGATTATGACGATACTCCCAAGGCTAGTAAGGAACCCTGCCAGAACCATCGTGCTACGCTGGGATATCAGCCGCACGGACAAAGCAGGCTTCAGCGACGCAGCCAGATAGGTCGCCCCGGACGCAAACGAAGTGCAAAGATACAAAACCGACAGATGTTGATTGCTGGTCTCCACGTCGGAAAGCCAAAGGCTGCCGGTATGGGCCAGCATGAGCCACGCCAGCATAAGGCCATAACCCACCAAGGGCAAACGTGGCCAGGTATCGGCGGCCTCGTTCCATACCCTCTTGAGAAAGGAGCCTGTCTTCTTTCCCCCGCTCATACCCCTCGAATTCTCTTCGGATCCCGTCAATCCCCAGTGGTGCGATGGATTACGCTTCGACCGTTGAGCTTTCCGTTTCGAGCGTCTCTGACTTCGGCGACGTGCTAACAGCATCGTCCATCTTGCGCTTCTTGAACGGCAATGTGATTGCGCTCACCGGGCACGCATCGGCACACCGCCGACACTTTACGCACTCCTCCATACCGCGATCGCCCAGGTTACCGTAAGGGTCTATCTTTTCCGGGCATGCCACATCGCATGCCATGCAAGCGGTACCTGAAGTATCACGCAAACACTTCTCGTGGTCAATCGTAGGACGAAAACGCCCGTTGAAGGTGGATACGAGCGACAGCAGCGCTCCAATGGGGCAAATGCGACCGCACCATTTCCTCAGCACCACCACTTCCAAGATGATGATGATGGGAAACACCAGAAGCCCCCAACTGGGATCGTTGAACTGCACGAAGCGCCACAGCAAGATGAACGTGCCGAAGGTAAGGCCGATGGGGCAGATGGCGCAAAATACCGGGAACCCGAAGATGGCCGTAGTGAGCAGCGTGCCGCCCAGCACCGCATGGCGGGAATCCACGTCCACCTTCTTGCGCTTGGGCTTGCTGCCCTTCTGCCAGCGGGCCAAAGCGCGGTCGGCAGACTCCTGGCGCTCTGAGGCTTCCAGCCCCTTTACCTTCTTGGTCTTGAAGATGTCCTGGATGTGGGGAATGGGGCATCCCCAGGCGCAAAACGCCTTGCCCACGAACACCACGATGATCACCACGGCCGCAAACGCGATTGCCAGGCGCGGCACGAATGCCCAGGTGCCGAAGAGGGCCTCCAGCGAGGCCAGGGGGCATACTCCCGAGATGTAGTTCCATCCGAAAGACGACGGTGTGCCGGTGCCGCTGTGCACCATAAGGCCCACAGCCACGAAAACGAACACCAGCGCGGCCGCCCAAGCCCGCAGCGTCTTGCTCTTCATCTTCTTGGGCTTGGGCTGGTCAGGAGGGGTCATTCCGTCTGCCATCAAGGCATCATCGGCCGCCTTCCGGGCCTCTTGCGCGTCGGCCTGGGCGGCCTGAACATCAGCCTGCGCAGCAGCCTGATCGGCGGTCATCTCTTCAGCAGGTACGCCTGTAGGTTCAAGCTTGCGGCTCATACGTTACCTCCCTGGACTGACTCGATGTTTATGCCGCGCAGATCAGACCCCGTGTAGCTTCCGTAAGACGCCGACGGACACATGTAATGGCAGATACCGCAACCGTTGCAAGCCTTCGTATCTACGGTGAGGCCGCCGGCTTCGTTTTGCCACACGGCGTTGTAAGGGCAGAACTGTATGCACTCCTTGGAGCATTTGGCAGCAGCCGACCGATAAAGCAGGCACTGGGTAGTGTCCACCACGGCCACTCCCATCATGTCTGTTTGGGGGTCGAAACCAGGCGCAATTGCCGCCGTAGGGCAATTAAGGACGCAGCGGAATCCGTCCAGGCCTTCGCAGAAGTCGCAGTATCCGCGGTCGAAATTCATAACCGGCGTGCGCGCATTGGCAATGCCGTCCTCCAGATGCCCCACGCCGATGGCGCCTTTGGGACAAGCGCTTCGACAGCGGTCGCACTTGATGCACAGCCCCAGGAAACGCGCCTCGTCCTGCGCTCCGGGCGGACGCACGATGGAACCGTCTCCCGCAAACGCCCGACCCACGCCGCCCACGGCGATCATGGCACCCAGGCCAGCGGCACCGATCACCAGGCCGCGACGGGTTATGTGGCTGCCCAGGCCCTGCTCGGACAGCTTCGGCTCGCACGGAAACGAATCCTGAACGAACCCGTCTTCGGTTGCATCGGCACAGCCGGGCTCGGGCGCAGCGGGCTTCTTCTCGCTTTGCTTTTCCTGGCTCATCCCCTTGCCTCCACTTCCTCTATGAGATCTTTCAGCACAGCCTGATCGAAGGCGATATAGCCTCGGGTGATCTTCAATACCCCCCGATAGAAACGGGTCTTCATGAGTTTCATGGCAAGCTCGAAGAAATCGTCGAACCAGGAGGCGATGTGCTGCGTTAGGAATTCCTGGGAAACTCGCAGGTCATGGAGGGCATCGGTCTTCGAGCCCTTGGCCAACGCGGCCTCGGTCCTGCGGCTGAGCAGCGCCATGAACTGGAACATGAACGACAGGTGGTCATCGGGCCAATCCAAGCCATCGCGTTTCTTCACGGCCTCCTGCTTATAGGCGTCATAGACCTCGCGGTAACCCTCTTGGTACATCAGTCCCTCATCGCTGGTGAACACCGATTTGAAAGGCACCGCGTAGCGCCCCTCCCAAGTGGCGGTCCCAACGAAGGCGCCGGTGAAATCCACGGCCAGGTCCTGGCGCGTGCCGCTATGGCGTTTGCGCAGAAAGCGCGTGATATCGTTGACGCCATCGGCGAAATCCTGGTTGATGTCGGCATAGACCGAGAAATCCTGCTGAGCCATGGCATCGATCTGGTCTTGCTTCAGCGGCTGGAAATACAAGCTGGCCAGGGTCTCGTAGAAAGCGGCCCTGCTCTCAAGCACAGCGCTCAACGAGGGGCCTTCCCCTTCGACCATTTCCTCTTCGACTTCGAGCGCTTCCTCTGCAAGCGGCCCTTCTTCAGCTGTCGCCTCTACGACGATCTCTTCATCCATGGGCAACCTTCCTTTTCCCGAATGATCCGCATCACGCATCCATAGCGGTCCTTCACGAGGGAGGCGTCAAGGACCGCCATGGCAACGTGATAACGCCGTTGCACTACCCGCAAGCCCGCTCGGAAATGATGAGAAGAAGGGGTGATTGCGGGCTCCAAGGGAGGGGGAGCGCTTGGGGAGCGCTCCCCCGAGGAGGGATGGCCTTACAGGCCGAAGACCATACGGACCGACGCATCCTGGAAGAACTCCAGGAAGCCCGATCCGGCAATCCACATGGCG
Organism: uncultured Eggerthellaceae bacterium; assembly: GCA_964553375.1. Classification (GTDB taxonomy): domain Bacteria; phylum Actinomycetota; class Coriobacteriia; order Coriobacteriales; family Eggerthellaceae; genus UBA9715. The sequence continues at coordinate 5,168 of CAZKKN010000018.1, forward strand.
CAGCGGATTCCCAGACCACCGACGACCGCGCAAGCCAGGGAGGCATAAGCCAGCGACTTCTGCTTCGGCAGAAGGTACACGCAAAGCACGGCACCGATGCCGCCGATGACCACAGCGCAAACCCAGAAGGCCACGATGTCGGAGGTGAGGGCGCCGGCGAAACCGTAGATCAGCACGGTAACGAGCGCAATCGCTGCACTAGCGAGGACAAACGGCTTGACCTTGGCGATATCCTCCTCCCCAGCATCGCTGGAGGTGAGAAGCGCCAGATACAAAGCCGCGCCCATAGCCAGGGCGGTGCCCAGATAGGCCAAGGGCAGCGTGATGGTGTTCCAGTGGGGCTGGGATTCCATCACATAGCCATTGCCGGTGACGAAGGCGATGATCACGCCTCCGATGATGCCCAGCACGCCAAGCGCCTTCAGAGCGCCTTCGCTGCCACGGGTGGCCACGATCAGGTAGATGACGGCCACGATGACATTGAAGCCCAGCATGATGAGCTCTACGGAGATGCCGCTGAACGAGAATATGTTAGTAGCGGCAGCCATGATGTTGGCGGGTTGGCCAAGGTGCAGCACCGAAGCGCAGCCGCCCACGATCAGGAGCACAAGGGAGATGACGAGAGCGCGAACGCGCACCTTGCTGCCGATGCCCAGGAACTCGCCGAGTCCCACGAACGCCAGCAGGATGCCGCCGCAGCCAGCCAGGAGGCTGAAAATGACCAGGGACCATTGGATAGCCATTATTTCAACTCCTTCCAAGAAGCGGTCTTATGGGACAGGATGTAGACCGAGATGGGCTTGGCGTTGCCGGGATCGGGCAGCTTGTGGCAGTTGTCCGCGCCCGCAGCAGCCACGGCCTTGGAAGCATCGCTGTTGGGATCGTCCAGGTCGCCGTAGATGCGCGCGCCGGTGCAGCAGTTATGCACGCAGGCGGGCTTCAGCCCCTCGGAAGTGCGCTGGACGCACAGGGTGCATTTCTCCACCACTTTCTCCGCCTCGTTGAACGAGCGCACGCCATAGGGGCAGGCATACATGCAGTAGCGGCAACCGATGCACTTGGATTTGTCGATCAGCACGATGCCGGTCTTCGGGTCTCGATAGGAGGCACCGGTGGGGCACACGTGGACGCAACCCGGGTTCTCGCACTGCTGGCACTGCACCGGCAGCCAGTACATCTCGATGTCCGGATGCTTTCCGGTGGGACCCACGGCCACGATGCGGTTCCAGTAGGTCCCCAGGTTGATGTTGTTCTCGAGCTTGCAGGCCGCAACGCAGGAATCACACCCGCTGCAACGGTCCAAATCGAGCACTAGGCAGTTTTTCATTTGAACGTCACATCCTTAGTCACGGGCTCGTTCATGAGCGTCGGCAGGAACGGCTTGAACTGTTCAGGCTCGGTCCACACACCCTCGGGCTGGGAACCCTTCTCCACCTGAACGCTGAAGCCGCGGTTGGTATACGAGCCGTACACCTCATTGAACGGGGCAGAGTTCTTGGTCAGGATATTCACGTTGCACTGGCGCCAACCGCCGTTGCGCTTGGACTCGGGAACGCTCTCATCGAAGCACTCGGGGTTCCAGTAGCGCTCCATCCACACCACGCCGGGAGCCACGCCCTCGGTGATGTAAGCGCGGCCGCTGATCTCGCCGCGACGGCTGCTCACCTTCACCCACTCCATGTGCTTGATGCCACGCGCCTCGGCGTCCTTCGGGTTGATGCGCACGTCGGGCACAGGATAGAGCTCGCGGGAGAACGGAGCATGGCGCATAGTGCCATGGTGGAAGTAGGGCACGCGGCCCGAGGTGAGGATCAGCGGGAAGCTGTCGGAATCCGGCAGGCCGCTGTAGGGGCTTTCGGCCGGCTCGATGAACTTGCAGATGGGGCTGTAATCCTCGCAGGCCTCCTGCGGCTTGGGATAGCAGTAGGGATAACCGTTGCGCGCCATCTTGATGAGCATCTGGCAATAGACCTCGATCTTGCGGGATTCGGTGCCGAAGCCGGCGGGCAGACCGTCGTCCACCACCACCTCATGCTGGTGATAGCCGAAGTACTCGTCTTCGGGCGTGACATAGGGCACGTACTTGTCGGTGTTTGCGACCAACTCGTCCCAGCTGGGTGCATGGAGGGTGGCAGCGACCTCGGCCTTGTTCTCCTCTTCGGTGGCAGCACCGAGGTAGCCCGGAATCAGGCCGGGCAGCTGGCCGCCCATCTTCTCCTTCAGCATGAGGAGCGCCTGAGCAGCGGGGATGGTGTTGGAAACGGTCTCGCCCAGGTGGGTGCACTCGTTTTGCAGTCACTGGGTGTTCAGCTGGCACATGTTCACCATGGGCTGCTCCAGCCACTCACGCAGCGGGAACACCACGTCGCAGGCTTCCACCTGGAAGGAGGTGAGCATGGGGTACTGACCCACGATGAAATCGATCTCCGGGAACACCTCATACCAAGACTTGGCGTTACCCAGCATGGCAAGCTTGTTGCCGGACATATCCCACCACAGACGCGGCTTATAAGGCTCGCCGGTGGCGATGGCGTCGCGCACCGTAGGGATGTGGGAGTGGCACCAAGCGTAGAGACCCTTGTGGTCCTTCATGCCCAAGCGGTCGATGAGCAGCTGGTTGGCAAGCTCCTGCTGGGCGATGTTGGCGCGGCCGGCCGGGGTTTCCTCACCAGCGGCCCAAGCGCGGTTCTCGGCCTCGGAGAAGCCGATCACAGCACCGATGCCGTACATCGGCGAGAACATGCCGCCGAAGCCGTTGTTCATGGTGATGGGACGGGTCTTGGGCATGTTGCCCTCGCCGTATTGGGTCATGGTGCAGCCCGGGGTGTTGATGTAGCCCATGATGGAGTCGAGGCCCATACAACCCAGAGGCACCTGACTGGCGCTCTCGGTCATGTCGGAAGCCACGCCGTTGGCAATGCCGGCCACCTTCGCGCCGGTGTAGAGCTTGATGGCTTCCTCGTTGTAGGCGGCGGGCACCCAGCAGACCTCTTCGCAGTGCTCCAGGGTCCACGGCTCCGCTTCCTCTTTGTAGATCTGACCGGCAGATTTGTATTCCTTGCCATTGATGGTCTGCACGGTGAAGATCTCCGGATCCACATCGGAGTCTTCCGGCGCGCTGAACACGAAGGGCTTCACCGAATTAGTACGCAGGTCATAGCACACATAGGCCGGGGTGTTGTCCGGCGTGGGCGACGAGAAGTCGGGGAAGATATCCGTGGCGAGCGCGGGCAGCTTGGTGTCCGGATCGATCAGGAACGGCAGGTTGGTCCAGTACTTCACGAACTGCTCATCATAGAGTTTGTTCTCGAAGATGTACCGATACCAGGACAGCAGCACGCCCGTATCCGTTGCGGGACGCACCGGCAGCCACACGTCGGCCTTGGCGGCATCGGGGCTGAAGTTGGGGTCTACGACGATGGTCTTCACGCCGGCCGCACGCAACTCGGCCATGCCGCGGGCAGACTCGGCCGTCTGGCTCACCGTGGGCTGAGCGCCCCAGCACACCACTACCTCTGCGTGGTTGTTCTCGGGGCGACGGAAGATCTCCTGCACGGCGTTGTCCGCGATGGACTGATCGTTGCCGCCGTAGAACAGCTTGGACAGGGCCCAACGGGGCAGGTAGCACTGGGCGCAGCCCGGCTCGAACACCGTGGGCGAACCTAGAGCCATGGGCATGGTCATGGCCGGCATGAACGAATAGGCGCCGCCACCGCCGACCGAGCAGAAGAAGGCGTAGGGACCGTACTGGTCGATGATCTTCTTCATGTTGTCGGTCACGTAGTCCAGAGCCTCATCCCAAGAGATGGCCTCCCACTTGCACTCGCCGCGCTCGCCGGCGCGCTTGAGCGGCCGCAACACACGGCGGGGACTGTACACGGTGTGCACCTGGTTCAGGCCCTTGATGCACAGCGAACCGCGGCTCACGGGAGCCTCCGGGTCGCCTTCCAACTTGGTGACCACACCGTTTTCCAGATAGGCGATCGCTGGGCACATCTGGATGCAGCCATGGCACGAGGTCTTCATCACCTTGCGCTCCACTTCGGCTGCTGCGAATGCGGGTTCCATCTGTACCAGGGAGTCCCCCATGGAGGCTCCGATGGCCACGGCGGCACCGGCAAGGGCCGATGCCTTGACGAAACTGCGTCGCGTCATGCTCGCATTCAATGCCATTTCTCCTCACTTTCCTTGACTGACATTACTGGTTGCATTCACGCTTCTTCTAAAAACCTCTCCCCTTCCTCTGTTGTATTCCATCCGTCTTCCCAGACCAAAGCACCGGCTCGGTGGAGCCGGTCGATCAACACGCTGGGTTGGATCCGTTGGGGTTCGCCATCCACGATGGTGGTGAGCACATCGCGCCCTGCCAGCAGCGACGAGATGTCGCCGTAGGAGCGCGTGGCTTCGCGGCAGTATTCCAGGATGTCGCGGAACGCCTCGGTACGCTCAGGCTCTGCGACCATGAGCTCCTGGATGCGGTTTTTCGGTAGGTTGGCTTCATAATAGAGGCGGCCCACATCGGTAGTGAGGTAGCCTTCCTGTGCGATGAGGTCGTCCTGCTCATCTTCGCTGAGGCCCTCCAAGCGCGCCGGGTCGATGATGTTCCCGTCGTCGTCCAGGAGCTGCACCTCCAAGCCATGGTGCTTTACCAGAATCTTGATCAGGTGATACTGACTCAAAGTGGCTTGCGAGAACTCGGGGTAAGAGGCGATCTTCTGCTCCAAATAAGGGAGCTCTTTCATCTCCAGGCATTCGCCGAGCACCCGGTGGTGGATCTCCCGATGCACCGCTTGGCGCACAGCAGCGAACTCCAGATCGGCGAGCTTCTCCTCAAACGTGAGTTCTTTTTCTTCTTCGGGTTCGGGCTGCACGTCGGTGTTCGCAGGTTCCAGCAAACCGTTGTCTTCGGGTTCATCTTCGTCGTCATCAGAAACAGGGACATAGGAAAGGATATGCCCCATCTGGAAACCGCCATCGGCCTGGGCGCCTTCTTGAACGCTTTCTTGGGCACCTTCTTGGGCGCTCGCGTTCTGCAGGCCGTCTTCCGGAATGCCGTCTTCCCGAGCGAAGGCAGCGTCAACGTTAGGCTTGACATCCGCAGCCATGGATCCCCCTCCGTTGGTAATCTCTCCCTAAACCGATGCCAATATGGCATGGGCGACCCCAGGCGGGAATCTTCACTTTGCATGATTCTTAAGGGATTGCGTTACCGTCACGTAATATTTGGCTGCCTAATGCAGGATGTATGACCCTTCTTACCTGCGATGATGCTGTTGAAAACTGTTCACCGCAGCCGTCCTTATCCCCCCAATCCAGCCCTTGAATCCCACTCAAACGCTGGATTAGTCAGTATCGCACGAACAATACGAGCCCAGAAACGGACTGGTCGGAGAGGCGTCAATCCGGCAGTTCGTATACAGGAAGCGTACGTTACGGGAGGCCCGGGGTCGAAATCGGGGTGCAGTGGCAGGAAAGCGCGCATTATGGGAGGGTGGAGGGGCGTTTCCCCTCAAACGGGATGTGACTGAGATCCCGCGACCTGGGGTTATCCCAGAACATCAAGGGGAAAGGCACGCACCCGCGCTGTGAAACCTCCCATAATCGCGCTTTTTCTGCCACTGCACCCCATCTGCGGAACCACGCCACGGGAAAGCAAGAACCGCGCCGCAAGCATGTCAGAAGCATGTCAGGGGTCGGGGATGATGACATAGCAAGCATGTCAGAGTATGTCAGGGGACGGGGATGATGGCATGATTCCAAAAAATCCAGCCATCATCACCGTCCCCTGACATGCTCTGACATACTCACATGCGGGATGGCGGGTGGAAGCGACTCAGCCCGCTTGCGCAGCCGCAGGGAGGCGGGCAGGTGAGCGCGGGTCTTCACGGCGAGCGGCCATAGGGCGAAGGCGCTTACGCACCCGCCACAGAAAGCCAAGGCGTAGCCCTGACCAGGCCGCGCGACCCTACAACTCCATTCCCAGTTGCAGCGCCTTCAGGTTGTTCTCCACCATCTGGGCTTTGCGCGCAGGCACAGCCTTCCGGATGGCTGCCTCCATGGTCTCACGGGAGCAGATTCCCGTCTCTTTCAGCACCTTCCCCACCAGCACGATGTTCGCAAGGCCCTTCAACCCCGCCTCTTCGGCATGCTCGGTGGCAGGATGAGCGTGCACCTCAACGTCGGTGCGCTCGGGCAAGCGGTTGATGAGCGAAGTATCCACGAACACCTTCCCGCCGGCCTCTACAAGGCTCTCGAATTTCGCCAGAGAGGGCTGGTTCATGGCAACCAGGATATTCGGATTCATGATAAGCGGGCTGCCGATGGGCTCGTCGGAAAGCGTGACCGAGCAGTTGGCGGTGCCACCACGCATCTCAGGGCCATACGAGGGCAGCCACGACACCTCGCGCCCGTCAATGAGGCCGGCATTGGCTATCATCTTGCCGGCAAAAAGCAGGCCCTGACCGCCGAAACCGGCGAAAACGATACGGCTCTCTGCCATTATCGCGCACCTCCCTCAGAAGCGATGGGGCACTCGGCAGCGCGGGCCGTAGCGGCCTCGACAGCGTTGGCGAAACCATCGGCCTCTACGTCGCAATAGACCCCCAACGGATAGTAGGGCAGCATGTTTGTGCGCATCCACTCGAAGGCCTCTTGCGGCGTCATTCCCCAGTTTGTGGGGCATGTTGCCACCACCTCCACCAGGGAGTAGCCCTTGCCGTCAATCTGATTTTGGAACGCGCGCTTGATGGCCTTCTTCGCCTTCTTGATATGAGCCGGCGTGTCCACCGTAACGCGTTCGATATACGCCACGCCATCCAAGGAGCTCAGAAGCTCGCTCACGCGCACGGGGTAGCCCGCCGTGGAGACATCGCGGCCATACGGGGAGGTCTGCGTAACCTGGTTCGGCAAGCTGGTAGGCGCCATCTGGCCGCCGGTCATGCCATAGATGGCGTTATTGATGAAGATCACCGTGAGGTTCTCACCACGCGTAGCCGCGTGCACCGTCTCCGCCATGCCGATGGACGCAAGATCGCCGTCGCCTTGATAGGCGAACACAACCGCATCCGGATGCACGCGCTTGATGCCCGTCGCCACCGCTGGCGCACGGCCATGGGCAGCCTCAGCGAAGTCGCAGTTGAAGAAGTCATACATCATGACCGAGCAACCCACCGGCGATACGCCGATTGCACGATCCTCTATGCCAAGCTCGTCAATCACTTCCGCCACGAGGCGATTCACGATGCCATGGGCACAGCCCGGGCAATAGTTCGTCACCACGCCGGAAAGCGAGTCCGGGCGCTTATAAACCAATGTTTCCTCTGTTTGGGCCATTACCGATCACCCAGCCCTTCATTGATCGCGCGGATCTTGTCCAGCACCTCGGCCGGCGTGGGAATGACTCCGCCCGTGCGGCCATAGAATTCCACCGGAGCGGCGCCTTCCACCACCAGGCGCACGTCCTCCACCATCTGTCCCATGTTCATCTCCACAGTGAGGTAAGCCTTGGCGTGGGACTTCGTAGCCGCCAGCGCCTCCACCGGGAACGGCCACAGTGTGATGGGACGGAAAAGCCCCACCTTGATGCCTTCCTTACGCGCCTCGGTCACCGCGCTACGGGCGATGCGAGAACTCGCGCCGAAAGCCACCACCACGATCTCCGCGTCGTCGCAATCCACCTCTTCGGCCATTGCTTCGCAGCGCTTTATCTCGTCATAACGCTCAAAACGCTCGAAATTGGTCTTCTCCAATTCCTCCGCAGAAAGATACAGGGAGTTGGCAACGTTGTGAGCGCGCTGGCCACCATGGCCGGTGATCGCCCAAGGCTTCGCCGGAAGGTCGCCTTTGGGCTCAGGCAGCTCCACCGGCTCCATCATCTGCCCCAACATGCCGTCGCCCAGGATCATGACGGGCATGCGGTACTTATCGGCTACGTCAAATGCCTTGTAAGCCACATCGGCCATCTCCTGAACCGTGGCCGGCGCATACACCACCATGTGGAAGTCTCCATGGCCAAGGGCGCGCGTGGCCTGCCAGTAGTCGGACTGAGAAGGCTGAATGGACCCCAAACCGGGGCCGCCGCGCTCTATGTTCACAATGAGGCACGGCAGGTCGGCACCGGCGATATAGGACACGCCCTCGCTTTTAAGCGACACTCCCGGCGAGGACGACGAGGTCATCACGCGGGCCCCAGCCGCTGCAGCGCCATACACCATGTTGATCGCGGCCACTTCGCTTTCTGCCTGCAGATAGGTGCCCTCCACTTTGGGCATGCGCTTGGCCATATAAGCCGCAAGCTCGGTTTGCGGCGTGATGGGATAGCCGAAGAAGAAACGGCATCCGGCACGGATGGCGCTTTCAGCGATGGCTTCGTTGCCTTTCATAAGTACTTTCTCAGCCATGGGAATCACCTCCACACCGTAATCGCTACATCGGGACACACCACCGCGCAGGTGGCGCAACCGATGCACTGGCTTTGGTCTATGCAGTGGGCGGGGTGGTAGCCCTTATCCGTGATGACGTCTTGGTCGAGTTCCAGGATATGCTTCGGGCACACGTCGGTGCACAGCCCGCAGCCTTTGCAGTAGAACTCGTCGATTTCTACTCTTGCCATAACCTCCCCTTCTTCGCTTTCCCTGGCGGTACCAGGTCCGGGAAATAAAACCGGCATTGCGCCCAAAGGGGAATGCCGGCCGGATCGCTTTCAAGCACGCTTCATTTTGTCACAGGCGAAAGCTTTCCGGGGATTATGAAGACAAATCCCACAGACGTCCGGCGTGGGCGGCGGCGATTCGGCGGTGGGCGCATCACAGAACGGAGGGCAGGAGAGGCGGAGAGCGAAGGCGCGGGAGATGCGAGACGAAGGCTGGCCGCACAGGGGAGTTCACGTATAATCTGAGCCATGACTCGTTCCATTGCCGACAAGCAGTTCGATCCCGCCATCTTCGAAGGCGCCTCTTGTGCTTTCGGTGTATTCGACGGGCTGCACAAAGGGCACCGGTTCTTGATCGACCAGGCCATCGCCACAGCCGACCAGGGAAAAAGCCTGGTTTTGACCTTCGACATAGACCCCGATGAGGTCTTCCATCCCCAACGGCTGCACAAGCTCATGACCAATGAGGAGCGCCTTTGCGCCCTGGAGGAATCGGGGGTCCAAAGCGTGGTGGTGCTACCGTTCATTCCCAGCCTCTACACGCTGGCCGCGCCGGATTTCCTGGCTTCCACTTTTGGAGGCCATGCTCCGGCGCACTTGCACGTGGGTGACGATTTCCGCTTTGGCGCAAAGGCGGCAGGAACCGTGGACGACCTCATCGCCTGGGGCGACGTTGTGGGCACAACGATCCACAGCCATGAGCTGGTGAGCACCGATGGCATCCCCATCACTGCCACTCGCATCCGGGAACTTCTGGAATCCGGCAATCAAAGCGAAGCTCGCAGGCTTCTCGGCCACGATTTGTAGTCCTGCATCCTCAAATGGCAGTTTAAGCGCAAACTTTCAGCCTTCTTTATCTCGAAAACCGGACTCGTTGGTCAAATACCCCTTCCTGTCTGAGCTAATGCACCCCTTTTTCACTTTGCACCGCAGCGAAAAGCAGAATAAGCCATCATATGAAGGGTCTATAGCCGCGTAATGATGCGATTTTTTAGCCGCAAAGTCAGACTCGAAGGGATAATTGACCACGGAGCATCAATTTGAAGGCATTTCCCACCTAAACCATCACTTCAGCAGAAGTTGCCGTAGCTCTTGATGCTTCTGAGCCCAAGACGCGCTTCGAATCCGCAACCGTTTCCCTAGCGCTTTAGCCAAAGCTTTGGCTACTCTCTGAAAAGCGGCACTGTCCTTAATCTCATCATTAGTAACAGTAATCACTTCATAGCCCAATGCCTTTAGTTGATTACGTCGCCGTGAATCGTAATTTAGACGTTCAACCCCGGCGTGCCATCGGTCGCTATCGTATTCCAAAGCAACTTTTGATTTACGCCATAGCATATCAACACAAAGATGATGACGGCCTAGGTTATTGCGATCGTGCTGGGAGAGCGAAATATCGGCGTTTAACTCGGCATGTGTAAATCCAAATCCACCTTGTGATGTTGGCATAATTAGAAGCATGGCAACGGCGACCTCACGCGGGGAGGCGGCATTGTCGCAAACATGCATCAGGGCTTTCCTGCATTTAACTATATTGGGAAATCCGTCCAAACGGTTGAGCAGGATTGCGATTTCCTTTGCGGAGGTCAAAGCATCGCAGGCGACAAACGCTCTCTGATCGAAGTCCTCCTCTACCCTAACGAATGACGCACAGAGGCGATAGCCTAACTCTATAAGTTGTGGCAGATTGAGGTCAGTGGCCAATTGGTAGAACAACATCGCCGGTGAAGCTACGGCTACATGGTCGTTCAATGATAAGAAACCGCCTTTGGGGACTCTCCGCGTGCAGTAGTGATACACGATTGAAGGGAGGCTGCAGCGCGCCCTTTGCTTTGGCAGCATCACATGGATGGGCAGAGGCGCGTCAAGGGGACAAAGGCGCTGAGCCTCGGCGGGCGTAGGGGTGGAAACAGTGTTGGGGGTGATGCCTATGGACTCAAAGTTATAGGGTTGACCCAGCGCGGCCCGGCGCTCCCAAAAAGCCAAGGCGGTACGGTGGGTGTAGATAATCCTTTTCATGGGTGAACTTTATCGCCAATCGGGCATGAAAAGGCGCAAGCCAAGGTGGCTCGACGCAATGCTCATATTTATTAGAATTCGTGTCGTATATTCGTCAGATCATCGTTAGAGAATCTGGGAAACCACGAGCACTATGGCGATCACGATGCCCACCACAGACTCGCCTCCCAGCAGCCCCGAAGCGATGACCAGACCCGTTTGCTCACCGGACTCGCGGCGGGAAACCTGCTCTTCGGGCGGGAGATTCGCGATGCGGCGGCATCGGAAGTAATCGATCAGCCACTTGGCCACGCACCCCAGAAACGCCGTGAGCGACATGTAAAAGGGCAGATAAACCCCCAGCCCGATCATCATGGACGGCCCGCGGAAGCAATAGATGATAAAGCCCAAGGCAAGACCTGCGAGGAACGCCGGCATACAGGGCACGCCGCTCACCAAGGTGGCCACAACGTTGGCCTGGGCGGATACGAAATCGCGACCTACGCCGAATGCGTCGGGCCCGTAGGCATCCATGAGGAAGAAAAGCGCCGCTGCAGCCACGACCGCGCCCAGGATGCCGCCGATTGCCTGGCCCACCACCTGCGCTTTCGCGCTGGTTCCCAAAAGCGCGCCGGCTTTGAAATCGTTCATAACATCGCCGCCCAGCCCGCAAGCCACAGCTATGATCGCTGCCACGAAGAAGAGCTGCACCTGGGGAGTGTCGCCGATGAGCGCCACCAGGAAAAGCACGATGAGCCCGAATATCTCCATGGGGTCGATTCCCGTTTGGCCCAACGACTGCGCCGCCATGGCCACGGCGGCAAACGAGAGCAGCACAACGACCGCGCTCCCAATGGGACCGATACCCACCAAGACGCAGATCACGTAAGACACAGCCGCCAGCGCCAGAGCCAAAACGCCCGCGCGCAGTCGCATTTGAGCAGGTGCTTTCGCGGTGACATTCAAAGAGGAGGCTGCTGCGCCCATACCCGGAGCATCGGCGCCCTCCTCATCGCCAGCAGAAGCTTCAGAGTCCTTCCCCGCTGCACCTTCTCCCTGCTTGAAGCCCCCCTTCAAGGCCCGAAGGCCACGCGGGATCACATCTTTGCAGATGACCGCTATGCCACAACCCATCATGATGCCCATGCCCAAACTGCTATTCATGCTTTGGGCGAACACCACATCATAAAGCCCCAAAGCCGAACCGCCACTGACCAGGAGCAACTGCACCAGCGCGCCGGCGAACCAAGCCACCATGGCGGCCGACCCCACCAGAAAGCCCACAGACATCATCATGGGGCTGAGATAAACGCCGAAAGTCACGCCCGCAAGCGGCATATTGCCGAAGATCAGGGCCGGTATGAGGTGCATGCCATCGCGCAGCACAGCCCACAGGCCAGAGAACCCCATGGCGGCGAAGAGCTTCAGGCCCACGCGTCCGCCCTGGTCACCGGCTTTCAGCGTCTCGGCAGCCGCACGCCCGATGGGAAACTCCAATTGCTGCTCCTGGATGAACTGCCGACGGAAATAGGCACTCGCCACCAGGCCCAACAGGCAGCCTGCCAAAGCGATGAGCAGCATCGGGCCGAACTCCACCTCGCCAAGGCCCAGGATGAATATGCCGGGGATTGTGAAGGCCAGGCCGCCCGCAACCATGGCGCCTGCAGACATGATGGTGTGCGTCACGTTGGCCTCGTTCAGCGAGCGGGAACCCAAAGCGCGCAGGAAGAAAAGCGAGATGAGCGCCGCGAATACGATGGGCCACGGAAGCGCTCCCATTTTCAGGGCTGTGTAAATCGAGGCTGCGGTGATCACCACGCAGCCAATGCATCCAACCACGATGCCGCGCAGCGTCAGTTGGCCCTTCATGTCGTTCATTGCAAGATCTTTCTGCCAGCATTTGTTATCGAAGGTCAACATTGTGCGCCAAAACGGGTCACCCTGGCGAAAGATTCACGGGTTCGGCGCGTTACGCCCTGTGGCTGGCTAGGGGGGTGATACGGCAGACGTGGCGGCAAGGTGCGCTGCCGTGGCGACGGATGCGGCGGATGCAGCCAAGCGCCGCGACACTGCCTAATGCCGTCTAATGCTGCAGCGATTGATAGCTTTTCAAGCCGTAAGCAGGGGCGGCGCTTTTGACCGCCACTAAGATAGCCTGAGCGGCGACCTGGGCGGCCAGCGTGCCCACCAAATCCATGGGCGCAGGCACGGCCCCAACGGATAGCGCATACAAGCTATCCCCATCCATGGACGTGTGAACTGGGTTTATGGCACGCGCGAGGCCGTCGTGACCCATCCCCGCCACCTTGCAGAGCTGCGCTTTGGAAAGGTCTGCATTGGTGATGATGGCACCAATGGTCGTGTTGGTGGCAAAGGCTGCTTCGGTCGGGGCGCCCGCGTCCGCAGCGGCGTACTCGGCGCCTGCAGCCTGTTGCTCGTACATCCCGTACATCACCTCGGCGCTGCTGCGCAGAGACTGCTTGTCTTCTCCTAAAAGCCCGGCGATCTGACGGCCATCGGCAGGGTCGTACACGTCCCCCGCTGCATTCACCGCTACCACCGCACCTACCTGCAAAGGCCCCAGCTGCACCGCATAGCTGCCCACGCCGCTTTTCATGCAGAATTCCGGACCGAGCACCTTGCCCACGGTGGCACCGCAGCCCACGCCGTAGTTCCCGTCGCGATAGTTGCCTGCCGCGCCTTCTTCCGCCGCCACGCAAGCCGCATATCCCATGGTTGCGTCCGGACGCACATCGCTGCGGCCAACGCCCAAATCGAAGATGTCCGACTGGCAAACCAGCGGCACCTTGGCGATGCCCATATCGAGCCCCAGCTCGTGTTCTTCCAGGTAACGTTGCACACCGCCAGCCGCATCCAACCCGAAGGCACTGCCGCCAGCAAGCACCACAGCATGGATCGCCTCCGCTGTCGCCAGCGGATCCAGGATGCGGGAGTCTCGCGAAGCCGGGCCGCCGCCGCGCACGTCAACCGAAGCCGCCATGCCTTCCGGGCACAGAACCACCGTGAGGCCCGTGGCTGCTTCCGCATCTTCTACCTGACCGATGCGAATGCCGGGAATGTCTGTGATGGCTATCTGTTTCATGGTGTCTCCTTGCCTATGGCTTACTTCTGACTTGCCTCTGGCTTGCTTCTGACTTGCTTCTGCGCTGCCCTTGCCCCGCCTCTGTTCTCCCCCATTGTACGGCCGCGATGCGGCGCACACACTGAATTGTGCGGATGTTATTTCCTTCTTGACCCTGTTGGCTTGTGCCAGTAGAATACATTCTTGCACCAAATAAACCGGTCAGGTAGCTCAGTTGGTAGAGCAGGGGACTGAAAATCCCCGTGCCGGGGGTTCAAGTCCCTCTCTGACCACCACGTGAATCCGTGCCCCTGCAAAGGGGCACTTTCATTTCCTGGGGAATCACGGGGACTTGAACCCCGAGAGGGCCGAACAGCCCAGTGGGCTGTTCGTGCCTGAGCATAGAGGCAGCGTAATGCTCCCGCACCCGCCCTAAAAATCGGGCACGATAGCTATCGCTTTAGTGGGGCAAACATCCCAGCATAAGAGGCACTTTTTACAGAGTGAGGCGTCCGCGATCACCATTTTCCCGTCAGCAGCAGGGGAAAGAGCGCCTTTGGAGGGACAGCGCTCTTTGCATAATGCGCACCCACTGCATTTGCTGCCATCGATCCGTATTCTCACACCTCGCATAGCCCCATCCACCGCAAAAGGCGCAGGCATGGCGTCTCTCCCTTCTCCTCTTCTCCACCTGCATCCATCCATACCACCCATGCCTCCGAGCCATCGGCGGTTCGTACGGATAAGGACAAGGCGGCCCGAAGGCCGCCCGTCCCCAGACAGTATCCGATTGCGCATCAGAAGATCACATGGGGGGAAGTTGCTCCTCCAATACCGCAATGGATTCCATAGTGCCCCGATCCCGCTCTATCGCGGTCTGAACCACCAGGATCACGAATAGCACCAGGCAGGTGATAGTCGCCACCATGAAAGCATCCCGACCCAAAGAAAGGCCGAAAATGGAATTGATGCCCTCCAGGTAATACGGCTCCACGAACTGCCCGAGGTTCTGGCACGCCACACCCACGGCAACCGCCGAAGTGGCGAAGATCGGCACAACAGTATTGGAAATCTTGTCCCACGTACCGCTGAGGAGGAAGGTGGGCATGAACCCCACCAGAGCTGCACCGGCCGCAGCCATCCAGAGATTATTGGCGAACCACATAAGCCCGAAGCAGACTGCTGCCAACCCCACGGCAACGGTGATGTTCCACTTCTTCGTGAGTTTGCAGAATGCAGCGAACACCAATCCGCCGAGAAACCCGCAAACGGAATGCGCCGAAAGGATATAGCCCACCTCGATGGAGCCGCCCCATCCTTCTGCCGTGATATAGATCGCAAGATTGTTGATCAGAATGAGGATGGTGATCATGAACAGCACCACCTCGGCATAGTAGGCAATGACGATAGGCGGGAATTTCTCCTTGAACGAAAGGGCTGCAAGCTCCTCCTTGCGTTTCTTGTAAGCCTCGGTCTCATCCACATATTTCGGCTCAGGCAACGCGAAATAGGCAAAAGCGAGGATGACGATAGAAATCAGGTAAGCTAGGAATACGAAGTTCCAACCCAACGTGGCAAGATAGCCGCCGAGCGTCTGGAAGAAGATACCGCCGATGCAAGCAGCCGCCTGCACCAGGCCTATCATCATCGTGCGCTCCTTGCCTTCGAAGAAGTCGGTGCACAAGCCGAAAGCCAATGGAATAAGCAACCCCGTGGCCACGCCGAACATCACACGGCAGAAGATCACAGCCGCCATGGACTGCGAGACGAAGAAGGGTACTGCACCAAAGACGATGAACATGAGGATCGCCGCCAATGCCACAGCGCGCTTCTTGACTTTCCTCGAAAGGAATCCGTAAACGGGCGCCATGACCATCGCTGCACCGTAGGGAGCGGTTTGGATGAGCATGAGCGTGGTGGTCGCGTATTCCGGATTCGACGCGATTATGTCGGCCATGGCAGGCGCCACTGCGCCACCACCGGTCTCCTGAAGCGCGATAGCCAAGATGACAAGCTTCAGAACCGTTTTGCTTTTCGTTCCTTTAGCCATTTCTCCTCCTTAAAAGGATTGTCCCAAACCGACCCTAAGAGTCCGGTTTATTCGTCGAGCTTCTTCAGCTCTGCGCAGCTCAAGCACTCGAATTCCTTATTGAAGAACGAATGTTCGTTTTTCTCTAGATAATCCTCCATCGGCATTTCCGTATCTGCGCGATCAGCTGGATCGATGCAGGGGTACACCCGGCAGAGCATGCCACGGGTAACCCACTGACCGGCCATCTCATCCAACGCGTCGTAAGAATCGTTGGTCAAAACGTTCGCATTCGATTCGAATACGCCCTGGGACCACGGCTCTTCTGCAGGAAGCTCCGGGTACCACCAGCTGGGCTGAATGGACACCACACCGGGTTTCATGGAGAATTCCAGCTTCGCCTTCTGGCGAATGCGGCCGCGCTCGGTCTCGATCCACACCCAATCGCCATCGCGTATGCCAAGGTCGCGGGCGTCGGTGACATTCAGCTGACAGGTGGGGTAAGGCCACATGGAGCGCATGCCATAGCCGGGGACGCGGAATTCCGAATGGAACATGGGCACGAAGCGGCCGCCAGTGGTCAAGCGCAGCGGATACTTCTTGGCCAGCTCTGGGTTGCTGAGCGGGGATTCGATGGGCTCGCGATAATAAGGCAGCGGATCGTAGCCGAGGTCTTCCAAAAGGCTCGGGAAGATCTCCGCTTTGCGCGAAAGGGTGGCGAATCCACGGACTTCTCCATTGGGCAGCTCGTTTGCATATTTATAGAAGGCAAGGTCGGATTGACCGGCGATCATCTTCTCGCATGCCTCTTCGTAAGTCATGCCACAGCGGGCCACGCGATAAGCGATCACATCCTCGTAGGTCTCCCAAGGCCAGTATTCCTCCTGACCCAAAAGGAGCCCGAGGCCGCGGAAGAAATCGTAATCGGTGCGGCGATCGGCCACAGGCTGAGAACCGCGGTCGCCGATCTGCAGGAAGTCCATGAAGTCCTCGTTGGTGGTAGCCATCGGCCGCTCCAAAGAGTCGGCAGCTGGGAAGATGTAGTCCGCCAGTGCGGCGGTGGGGGTCTTCCAATACTCGACCACCACGAAAAGCTCTAACGCCTTCAGCGCCTCGAACACCTTCTTGGTATTGGGAGCCCAGGCAAGCGGGTTTGAACTCCAGGCTATGCCGGCCTTGATCGGATAAGGCTTCTCTTCCAAGATGGCATCCCACACGAGCGGCGGCGTGACCAGCACATGATGAAGCTGCGGACGGGGGATGTCCCACATCTTCTTGTAACATTTATCGATGGGATCGAAGCCACGCCAGCTGAGCACCTTGTAAGTGTCGTTGCCCAGGAACTTCTCACGCGCCTCCTGGGGAAGCATATCGGCCAGCTCCAGCTCCGCGTCACGGACGGGGAATCGCTTCGTACCATCGGCATCGGGAATACCCGGATCGCCTATGGACTCGCCACCGGGATTGTCTATGTTACCCGTGAGGATGCGCAGGATGGTCTTGGCCACGCCGGTATAGGTGGCGTTATATCCTGCCTGCTCACCACCGCCGATACCCCAGCCGATGGAAGCAGGCCCGTTGGTTGCGTAGAGCTTCACGGCGTCGATGATCCGCGAAGCGCGCACTCCGCATATGCGAGCACACTCCGACATGGTGTATTCCGAAAGCCGTTCGGCAAGCGCATCGAAAGCGGTGCGGCACTCCACTTCGCTTCCATCCGCCATCTTCAGCACGAAATCGCCCGAGAGCACCGGCGCCACTGTTCCGTCGGTATACCACCGGTTCTTATCCGAACACCAGATCTCCGGCTTGCCCGTTTCCTCATTGATGGCCACGAAGTCCTCGTGTTTTCCCTGTTCATCCACATCGCAGCCGCGGATGAGCTTGCCCGTTTCCTTGTTGAGCAGGAAGGGGGCGTTGCTCCAGTACCGCAGGAAGTCCTCGTCGTAGAGTTCATGCTGGATAATGTAATTACCCCAGGCCAGCTGCATATAGAGGTCCGTGCCGGGATTAATGGGCAGATAGATATCCGATTCGCAGGCTTCCACCGTGGCCTGAGGATCTATGGTGATGAACTTGCCGGGGTTGATCGGCCGCTCCACCGATGATTTCATGGTGTTCCACATGAACCCGCGAGGGCCGCCGGCCTCGGTAATGCGCTTGCCCCAGAACACCTGCGTGTTCGCCAGAGGCGCCGAAGGCGGAATGGTCATCTCGATAGGCCAACCCACCATAGACATATTCAGTGTGTAGGTCCAGCACCAGCAGATCATGCCCGGGTCGATGATATTGCCCGGATTGCCGAAGAGGTTGGTGAAACGGGACCGTGCCCAGAGATGATCGGAGCGGTAGGTCCCCTCCATCACCACCAGCGATTCGGGGCCGTATTTGTCCTTTATCTCCTGAAGCTTCTCAGCGACTTCCTTCAGCCCCTGGTCATAGGAGATCTCCTCCCATTTGTCCTCTCCCTTGCGGCCGACCCGCTTCATAACATGGTTGATGCGCTTGGGATGATAATGGGTGCGGATGAACTTCTCGCCTTTCTCTCCCTTGCGCTCGCAGACTTCGGCTTGCTGATTCAGGGCCTTTATCTCCGTTATGATGCCGTCTTGGTTGGTTCCAACATAAAGAGGGCAATGGGCCTGACAGAAAAAGCAGCGTATCTTCTTCCAAAGGATGCCATCTTCATCAACATAGTTGTTCTTAACATCTTGCTCGGTTTGATTTGCCGCTAGCCCGCTCTTTTGCTTTTCAACCATCGCGGTCTCCTCCCTTTTCCAATGTTTGGCGAATAATCCGTGCGCCTTGCTCTTTACACCTTTCTCCTTTCATTTCTCTGCGCTAAAATGGAATCGAGGCAATCTCTGCCCCTTTTTCCGAATTTTGAATAGGAGTATCGCCATGCGAAACAGCCGTTATCGCCTATTGCCTGCGAACCTATAGGGAGATCTGGCTCAAATCGTGTATAGGAAGAAATGGGCTATGAACAGAAGTTCGATTACAGAAGATTCAGTTGACCTGCAAAGACCTCAAGGTCAACTCATTTTGGGCCTGATAATCATGGCCCTTAACTGGACGTGGGCTCTCAGCTCTTACACTACCCTCTTGCTCTTCCCCGCAAACGGCACCATGTCCGATAACATCGCGTTCATCGTGGCCGGCAATGCCGCTATGGCGACTACGTTCATAGCACTCGGGCTTTTCCGCAACTTCCTGGGCAAGAACAGCATCATAAGAGGGCTCGACATCATCGGCCTTGTAGCCAGCATTACCTCTCTTTCCATGTATGCGTTCGCGAGCACAGCCCCGACATCCATGGTGTGGAGCATGGCGGCATGGATCCTGGGCGGTATCTCCAGCGCGCTTATGCTGATGAGGCTGGGGGTATTCTTCTCGTCCTTGGATCAGCATCGAACGGGAGGCTATATCGGCTTTATGCTGATGGCGACGAGCTTTCTCTATTTCATCATCACAAGCACTAGCAAATTGACAGCGCTTATACTTACCTGCACATGCCTGGTTCTAGCCTCAGCCGCATCGCTCTTCCTGAAAGTCACACCGGCTGCCATGGACAGAAGGGCACTTGAAGGCGGCGAATCCGCCGAGATGCCGATATCCGTCGCCTTAGGGAAGAAGGCTTCCCGCCTCTCGCGCATTCACTTCTTCGCCATGCTGTTCTATGGCGTCGCATTCGGATATTCCTCATTCGTTGGCATCAGTCAGAGCTCTTCGGACGATTCCCTGCTACTCTCTTCCCAAATAGCGATTATGCTTGCGGCGCTGCTCCTTCTCGCCCTGGACATCTGGAAACGGGGATCGTTCGAATACCCCCTGATGCAATGGCCTTTGCTTATCCTTATCGTGATCGGTCTTTTGCCATTGCCTTATTCGGATGGCGCTTTAGCCATTCTATGCTCATCTATCCTATTGTTTGGATTCAGCTGCTACGATGTTGTGAACTGGCTGATCCTGAGCGACCTCGGCCATAGGTACAACCCCATCTTCACGTTCGGTTTCGGCCGAGGGTTCCTTTGCCTGGGTCTGCTGGTTGGAAGGATGCTTTGGTGGCTGGCGGCAAGTGTCGCAGGAGGTGAATCCCTTCAGATTCAAATCCCCATGACCATCGTGATTCTCCTCTTCTGCACCATCATGATCATCAGCCTCCCCCTCCTGAAACCAACCGGCACCAGTCTCGGTAACACCGACGATGCTGAGAACACCTGGAACGAAGCATGCACGCGGCTTGCGCGATCGCACGACCTTACCGCTCGCGAAACCGAAGTCTTTCAGCTTCTCGCCAAGGGATGGGGCCAGAAAGCCATCAATGAGAAACTGGTCATTTCCCCTCATACGGCGAAGGCCCATATTTCGCACATCTATAGCAAGCTGGAAGTCCACTCTCGCCACGAGCTGATGCAAATGGTCGAAAAAGCCCAGTCTGACGAGGGGCCTCGCCCTTCGGATTGAGGCGAGCTGCAGGGAGGAACATGGCGAGCTGTGAGTCGAGCTGGATTTCGGAGTTATAGGATAAAAGCCGCCAAACCCCTACGATGTAGCACTGAGCAGCCTCTTGATGACAGTAAATACGAAAGCCCCTGCGGTAGGTGATGACTCACCGTGCAGGAGCTTTGTAATAAATTTTAGCAGATGCGCCCCTACCCGAACAACAGCTCGCGCTCTCCAGCGGGAAGGGCTGCTCGCGCCTGGTCGCGCAGGTTGTTCACCCCGATGAAGAACTGGCGCATCATGGCCACCACCAGATAGCGGCCCTTCGGCGTGAGGGTGATCTCGTCGTCGTTGTCCGTAGCGAACGCGCCGGCCAACTTCATGAACGCCATCTCCGCCGGCAGGCCGTTTTCCACCGACACGCCGAAATCATGCAGCCAGGCGCGCTTGTCCAACCTCAGCCCGAAGAGCTGCATGAGGAACCGGTAGCGCATGCGATCATGCAGGTTGAAATCCGTGCGCCCCATAATGGACATGCGACCTGCGGCGATGTCCGCGCTGTACTGCGCAAGCGAGAACGTGTTCACATACAGGCTGTTGCCCAGATAGGTGATCCCGCCCGACCCGATGGCCGGATACTCCTCGTATTTCACCACGTATTCATCGATCATGTCGCCACCAGAGGTCACGCCCGCATCGTAGTCGAAGCGATTGAACGTCCAGGCGCTGCTATGGCTGAACAACGGCGCCGGCCCCCCGGTAAGCACCTCATCGATGATGCGGTAGAAGCGCTCCTCGCGGGAATAGTCCACCTTCCCCACCGTACGCGCCAGCTGACGCTCCACCGACGGCGAGGCCATAAGCGGGTAAAACGTCGTCTGCGTGCATCCTGACTCCACCACGCGCTCAATGTCGTGGAATAACATATCTTCGGTCTGAGCAGGGAAATTGAAGATCATATCCGCGTTCATGGATGTGAAATAAGGCGTAGCCAGCTGAATGCGCTCCACGATCTCGTCCGCGCAACCGTACTTGTCCAGGCGGTCCATCTGCGCAAGCAGCCCGTCGTCGAAGCTCTGCACCCCAACCGACAGCCGCTGCACGCGCCCCGCCAGTTTATCCAGGATCTCCGGCACCAGATGATTGGGGTTGGTCTCGGTGGACACCTCCTTCACGGAGAAGAGGTCGCGGGCCTGGTCGATGGTCTGGCAAAGCTCATCGATCATCACCGTGGGCGTGCCCCCGCCGATGTACACGCTGTCGAAGTCATAACCCAGGTCGTAAAGCATGCGCATCTCCTTGCGCATGGACTGGAAATACGGCACCGCGCGCTCTTCGCTGAACGGGAAGCGGTTGAACGAGCAATAGGGGCAAAGCCGTGTGCAGAAGGGCACGTGCATGTACAGCATGTAATTCTGCCCCGGTTTGGGACCGGGGAGCATCGTGTCAGTCGTAGGCCGCAGCTTCAGGTAATTCTTTGAGGTCTCCTTGACTGCCAAAGAGAGCAAGCGTTCCGCGATCATACGGTCACCTAATCCCACGCCTCGCGTCCACGGATGGCGCGCAGGCCTATGTCCGTGCGATTCTGCTTGCCGTCGAAGTGAATGAGCTCGCATGCCTCATAAGCCCGGTCGCGAGCCTCCTCGAAAGTGGGACCCATGGCCGTCACGTTCAGCACGCGACCGCCGGAGGTGATCAGGTTGCCCGCATCGTCCAGAGCGGTTCCCGCATGGAACACCGTAACATCACCCGGGCCTTCAGCGGCATCTATACCGGTGATGACCTTGCCTTTCTCGTAGGCTTTAGGATAGCCTTCGCTGGCAAGCACCACGGTGACGGCCCATTTGTCGGCCCAGTTCAGATCTATATCCTGAGGGCGCCCTTCAGCTACAGCCAGCATTACCTGCGCCAGGTCGGACTCAAGGCGCGGAAGCACCACCTGGGTCTCGGGGTCGCCGAAACGAGCGTTATATTCCAGCAGTTTGGGGCCCGCGGGCGTCAGCATGAAACCCCCGTACAACACACCACGGTAATCGTGCGCGAATTCACGGGCCGTCGCAGCCGCAGCATCAGCCATGACCTGCTCCATCGTGGCCAACTCGTCGGCGGTCACAATGGGCACGGGCGAATAGGCGCCCATGCCGCCGGTATTGGGGCCCTTGTCGCCGTCGTAGGCGCGCTTATGGTCCTGGGAAGGCGCCATGCAGTAAGCCTTGCCGTTCGACACGAACGCCAGCATGGAGCACTCGGGGCCGGTGAGGCATTCCTCAATGACCACCGTGTTCCCCGCATCGCCGAAAGCGCCATTGAAGCATTCGGTTACGGCCTCGTGGGCCTCTTCGGTGGTTTGCGCCACCACCACGCCCTTGCCTGCAGCCAGGCCATCGGCCTTCACCACAATGGGAGCGCCTTTTGCATCGATATACTCATGAGCAGCCGCCTCGTCATCGGTCGAGAGATAGTCAGCCGTAGGCAGGTTGTTGCGCATCATGAATTCCTTGCAGAAGGTCTTGGAGCCTTCCAGCTGAGCGCCCTCTGCGTCGGGGCCGAACACGGGGATGCCCGCCGCCCGCAGCACGTCGGCCACACCAGCCACCAGAGGTGCTTCGGGGCCGATAACCACCAGGTCAATATCATTTTCCTGGGCGAAAGCCAGCACCGCATCGCCATCTTCGGCATTCAAGCCGGCAACATTTTGCGCCACCTGTGCCGATCCGCCGTTTCCGGGCGCGACGTACAGCGCCTCCACCTGAGGAGACTTTGCCAGCGCCCAAGCGATTGCATGTTCACGGCCACCCGATCCCAAAACCAAGATGTTCATAAGAGTCCTTCCCGGGATTTGTCTGACGGCTATAACTTTAACACGGATGCCATGGAATTCAGCGTTTGCTCTTGCGCGCGCAAGAGCGCGAAAGCACAAAGGGCACTTGTCCTCTGCAGATGCAGGGTCCGTGGTCAAAATACCCCTCGAGTCTGACTTCACGGTAAGGAAATGAGTGGTTTTGCTTACTTGGGAGCACTTCAAAAATCCGATATATGCCACACTCCCATTCGCACTGTTGCCTAATTGTGCGAAGTCGGGTGGAATCGAATGCTTCAAAGGCAGACTCGAGGGGTATTTTGACCACGGACCCCGAATTTCTGAGCAAAACGTTGGAAATGGTCAAGGCTGGGAGAAATAGTTATTCTCTATACCAGTTGCGCACGATGGTCTGGTCGCGGTCGGGGCCAACGGAGACGAACGATATGTTGGCACCGGTTATCTCCTCCAGGTGCAGCACGTAATTCTGCGCATTCACCGGAAGCTCCTCAAAGCTGCGGCACTCGGAGATGTCTTCGCCTTTCCAGCCGGGAAGCTCCTCGTAAATCGGCTTCGCATGGAAAAGCACCGATTGCTGCATGGGGAAATAGTCATAGCGCTTGCCGTCGCATTCATAGGCGATGCACACCTTGATGGTGTCGAAGGCCGAAAGCACATCCAACTTGGTCAACGCCACGTCGGTCAGTCCGTTCACCTCCACAGCGTACCGGCCGATAACCGCGTCGAACCACCCGCAGCGCCGCTTGCGGCCGGTGGTTACACCGAACTCGTGGCCCACCTGGCAAAATGTCTCTCCCACCTCGGCCTCTTCGGGCGTGCCGCCGTCTTCGGCATAACGCTGCTCAGTGGGGAAAGGCCCAGCGCCCACGCGCGTGACGTAGGCTTTCTCAATGCCAAGCACGCGGTCGATGGATTTCGGCCCGACGCCCGTGCCTGTCGGCGCACCGCCGGAGCAGCACGAAGACGAGGTCACAAACGGATAGGTCCCGTGATCGATGTCGAGCAGCGTGCCCTGAGCACCCTCGAACAGTATGGATTTCCCCGCTCGCAACGCATCATTCAGCATCTGCGTGGTCTCGGCCATGAACTGGCGCAGAATGCCACCGTAAGGCAGGTACTCGTCGCAGATCTCCTCCACCGTGTAAGTGTGCAACCCGTAGATCTTCGATAGAATGGGGTTCTTTTGAGAAAGAGCCGTCTCCACCTTCAAGCGGAAGATGCGCTCGTCCATGAGGTCTTGCACGCGAATACCCTTGCGCGCCACTTTGTCCTGATAGCAGGGTCCTATGCCGCGTTTGGTGGTGCCGATTTGGTTCTCACCGAGACGCTTCTCGTCGGCGCCGTCCAAGTCCTTGTGGTAGGGCATGATGATGTGCGCGTCACAGCTGATCTTCAGATTCTCGCAGGAGATGCCTTCTGCCTCCAGCATGGCCATCTCCTTGATCAGCACACCGGGATCGATCACCACGCCGTTGCCGATCACGGGAATGGAATCCGGATACATCACGCCCGACGGCATGAGATGCAGCGCCAGCTTCTTGTCTCCATGGATCACCGTATGACCGGCATTATTGCCGCCCTGGAAACGCACGACGAAATCGTAATCGTGAGCAATGAGATCCGTCACTTTACCCTTGCCCTCGTCGCCCCACTGCGCGCCTACCAGCACTGTATTGGTCATCCCGTTCCTCCTTTGGATCAGCCTGGGAAGATTATAGTAGCACGACCATGCTTCCCGAAGAGGCTGGCGCCGGCCGAG
Source organism: uncultured Eggerthellaceae bacterium (assembly GCA_964553375.1). Classification (GTDB taxonomy): domain Bacteria; phylum Actinomycetota; class Coriobacteriia; order Coriobacteriales; family Eggerthellaceae; genus UBA9715. Next base: position 29,953 of record CAZKKN010000018.1, read on the forward strand.
GCCGATTCTGCAGCCCGCATGCGGTGAAAGGCGGGTAAGCGCCTGAGTCCGCTTGCGCAGGCGACCTATAGCTTGCGGGTTGGCGGCTTTGGTGCCGGCCGAGGCCGATTCTGCAGCCCAAGAAAACCGTGGTAAAGTGCGTCAGCACCACGGTTTTCGCAGGGCGAAGCCAAGGCCGAGGCCGGCACCAAAGCCACTACCTATGCCGCTGCCTACACAAGCTCGCGATAAGCGACAGGGCCAGCTTCGCGCAACGCCTCCACGGTTTCCTGATGGCATGTGAAAACCACGACCTGCCGGTGACGGGCAAGCTCCGCTAAAACTCGGGCTGCCCCACGACGCCGCTCTGCGTCGAAATTCACCAGGATATCATCGGCCAGCACCGGGATGCGCTTGCCCGTGTCCTCTGCAGTCAGCAGCAGCGCAACACGCAAAGCCAGGTAGAGCTGCTGGCAGGTTCCCAGAGAAAGGTGGCGCGGCTTCACCGCCTCCCCATCGGCGCGCTTGGCGATCACGCTCCCGGTGGACGACACCGACACACCCGCCCAATCGCCATCGGTCATGTCCGCGAACAGGCGACTGGCCTCGCGATAGACCTCCGGCTGGTTTCGGCTCTCCCACGCGGCCATGCTGCGCTCCAGAATGCGCTTCGCCAGCAGCAGCTCAATGAGCTCGTGTTTGCTTTCCCGCAGGCGCGTGCGCAGCTGTTGGGCCTCCATCTCCATCCTGTAGAAGGCATCGTCATCCTTGGCGCTCTCCAATTCACGGCTGAGCTCACCGATGCGCTGGCTGAGGTCATCCGCCATCTCAAGCAGCGCCGCGCGCTGATTCGTCTTCGTCCGCAGGATCTCATCGATGGCGCGCAGGCTCGGCGCATCGGAAATCTCCAGGTCATCACCTATGGCGCTCGCACGAAGGCGCAGGTCATCAAGTTCTTTCGCATTCGCTTTCAAACGCATATCAAGCGCAGCCAGCCGCTGATCCTGGGCGGCTGCCTTCGTGCGCGCATCAGCCGCATCGTCCAGAAGCGCTCGCGCTCGCCGTAACGACCCCTGAGCATCAGCCAAACCTACAGCGGTCAGGTATTCGTTGATTTCCCGCTGCAGCCCATCAAGCTGCTCAATGCTCGCGTCCATCTTCTTGCGATCCTGCAGCATGACCCACTGGGCGTCCTGCTTGCGCGCCTCAATGCCGTCCTCGCTGCGGCGCGGCGACAGAAACGACAGAACGCCCGCTGCAGCCAGCAAGAATGCCAGACCGATAAGCGTTATGCCAAGCACGGTGAACGAGAGGCTCTGAATGTGGCGGCCGTGGATGAACAGGCCGGCGCCGGCCACGATGAAAGCGAGCGTGGGGATGAGCGACATAGCCGTATGGGTGGAACGACGGCGAAGCCCCAGATCACGGCTTTGCCCTTCCTGGTCCATCTCCAGGAAGGCCTCGTAGGCCGCCGACGATGCGGCGCTGTTCTCCTTTGCCGCATCCGCGATGCGCTCCAGTTTCTCGCGCTCCTCGTCGAACTCCTCCAAGCGGTCGCGTATCTCCCGCTCCCGCACAGAATCCAGCTGCAGCAGCCGCCGGTCGAAGGCGAAGTCGCCTCCCCCCTCCGTGGTGGCGGCTCGGTATTCCTCCTGCAGCTCCGCGTTCTCCTTATCGAGAGCCTTCTGGCGCTCGTCGATGCGAGCGAATTCTTGGCGAATAACCGTCAGATCCTCCAGCTCGCCATTGAGCGCCGCTACCCGTTCGGCCCCTTCCTTGCGGCTTTGGCGCAGCTCGTCAAGCTCGCGGTCCTTCTGCTTCCAAAGCTCCGTTTGCTGCCGGGCCTCCTGAATGCGCTCTCGCAGCTCATCCAACCGATCGCTCAATGCAATGGCCGAGATCTCCGACTCCGCATCCGGTGCCGTATGAAGGGCTATCTGCTGTTCAAGGGCCACATAGGCCGCCGCTGGGCTCGCCCCTGTTCCGGATCCCGCCGCTAGCAACCGCGCTGTGACATCCGAAGAGTTATGCAAGGACAACAGCTCGTCTGACGTGAGATGGAAGAGCATATGGAAGGTGTCTTTGTCCACATCGCCAGCGAAGGCGAGCACGTCTTCCGGCGGGGTTTTGCCCTCGCGTTTTAGCGTGGTCGTCTCCTCTGCGTTTCCTTGCTGGGCAAACACAAGCGCTCCGCAGCGTTCGCCCTCTTCAGGGCGATAGGTATTCACCACGCCGCGACGATTCTCCCAACCGTAAAGCACGTCCCCCACCAGGTTTGCGAACGTGGTTTTGCCGGTCTCGTTTGCGCCGAATACCACATTCAGCCCCGGCTCCAGAGGCCCTAACTCGCGGTCTCGCATCGCCCCATAGCGGATGGCGCGGATCTTCTGCAAGAAGAAGCTCACTCGGACTCCTTCTCCAGCAAATCCAAAACACGCAACTCGGCGGCGTCGCCGAATGCATCGATGCGACGCGAGAGTGAATCAGGAACGCTGATGCCGCGTTTCACCAGCTCGGCCTGCACGTAGTTGATCATCTCCTCATCGCGGGCCCGCTGCTCATCGGCCATGTGCCGCACCACGGAGGTGAACAACCCCTTGCCGCAATCGGCGCTGGGATCGCGCACGGGATCCGTCCGATTCACCAAAGCATCGCAGAAGAAGCTGGGGTAAGCGTCGTTGATCCGCTTGCGCAGACGCTCCAACACCTCAGATTGGACCAGGAATCCGTAAAGCTCCGTTTGCCCCGTGAGCGTAATGCGCACCACCATGTCTTCGCAGTCTGCCTGGCCGTTCAGCCGGAACAACTCCGTTTGGATGTGACGCGCCAGGTCGGCCAACGTGGCCGACGGCGTGACGTCCACTTCCATTTCCTGGAAGACCGTGCTGGCCAGCGGGATGAACTCCAGGCGATTCACAGTGCCAGCTGGCATCTTCGCACGTCCAGCGGATGTTGACGTAGCGGACGCGGACTTTGCGGGCGCGGGCATCCCGGACGCAGAAGCGGCTTCGGATTCAACGGGCGGCGCTTCCTCAAGCGTGACCAGGAAGCTGCCGCGCCTTCCGGTCTCACGGATGGTGCGTCCTTGAATGCAGCCGGGAAACACGATACGCGGATCTTGCAAGTTGGGGCGGATCAGCTGCTTGTGCAGATGGCCGCAGGCCCAATAATCCACACCACGCGACAGCAGATCCTGCTCCTCAGCAGGCGCTTTCTTCGTGTCGATGTTGAGGCCCGTGTGAATGATGCCAATGCAGAAGGGGGCGTCTTGCGCTTGAGGGAACTCCTCTTCAAGCGCACTCACAGCGGCGGTGCGGGTGATCCCTTCGGCTATGTCGCGGTCGGCCGACCAGGTCTGATTGAAGTAGCTGCGAGCACCGATAAGGCAAAGCGGCGCGCCATCCTTCGAAAACAAAGTGAATGATGGCCCCTTCACGCCCATGAACTGGGCAGAAGGCGGCAGCCTGTCCAGATCCTTCGCCCAGGAGGTGTAAGGGTCGTGGTTTCCGCCAACGATGTAAGCAGGGATGCCTGCCGCATCAAGACGCGCGAGCCCTTCGAAGAAAAGCAGATAATCCTTGTAGGAGGCTTTTGCGGTGTCGAAGGAATCGCCGGCGATTACCACGAAATCCACGTTGCGCGCGATGGCGGTATGCACCAGACGGTCATACGACTCGGCGATGGCGCCCTGAAGCCGATGCTCCCAGCGCTCATTCAAAGCCCGGAGCCCTCGGATGGGTGCCCCCAAATGAATGTCTCCCGTGTGTAGAAATGTAACCGATCGCGTCATATCCCCAGTCTATCACGCCCAGGTCGCAAACCCCATGACCTCACCTCGTGAGTCCCCTGTCAAGGACCTGATTCCGCAATCGCAGATGGGATAAACGGGGAAAGCGAGGTGCATGCAGCGATTCTACAGCTCAAGTATCTAGCTGCAGGGGAAGGGTGAGGCGCTTGCGCAGCCGCGATTCGATAAGC
>CAZKKN010000019.1:0-33210 GCA_964553375.1 uncultured Eggerthellaceae bacterium
TTGCACCAAGCGTACTTCGGTACGCGCAGCGTGCAAAACAAGGGGCATATGAAGGCACCCCGGGAAGTTTCTGCGCGGGGTGAGTTACGGCGATCGGCAGATCGCCGTAACCTAATAGGGCAGTATGGGGCGCATAACCCGCCGCTGCAGCTCAGAGGCGGATTCGTGAAGGGCCCAGGCTTTGAACTCCTCGAATACCGCCTGCTCATCCAGACCTTCGCTATAGCGCACGGAGTTCTCTAGGGTCACCTTATCGGCCCCGGGCACAACGCGCACGTAGCGGGTCATCTCGCCAGAGGTGAACTCATTGCGGGTCTCGATGAGCCCCAACTCACGGAAAACCGCAACGGCGCACTCCACCGAATGCTGGGAGACCTCGCAGCCGAATCTGGATGCACGAGTGGCGGCTTCCACATTGCTCATGGTGAAGAACCCCTCACCCGCCTCTTCCTGGGCACTGCGGAGAGCCTTGTAAATCTGAACCATGTGCTTCCGATCGGGAGTCATCTCGCCAAGGATCCCCTTGTTTATCTCGGCATCCTTGGGCGTATAGAGCAGGTGAATCCCCGCACGCGCACCATCGCGCCCGGCGCGGCCGCTCATCTGGTTGAACTCGATCTCGTTGTAAGGAAGGTTGTAAAGCACCACATGACGGATGTCGGGGATGTTGACGCCCTCTCCGAAAGCAGAGGTGGCGATGAGCACCGAGAACTGCCCAGCACGGAACATCTCCTCCACCCGCGTGCGCTCAGCCCGGGACAGGCCGGCGTTGTAAAACCCGATCATAAGCGAGATCTGCGGCACGCGGCGCCGCAGGATACGCGCCAGTTGCACCGATTGAGCCCGCGAGCTCACATAGATGACCGTCTTCTCGCCGCTTGCCACCAGGTTCGCCAGATAATCCTCGCGGGTCTTCAAGCCGCGCTGGTCGTCAATGATCAGGTTGGGTCGCTCGGTCTCGTCGTAAATGCAGGAATCTATGGAAAGGATGTCGGTGATGTCGCCGGCAATGGCGCTATCGGCCGTGGCGGTGAGCGCCAGCACCACCGGGTCGCCCAGTTTCCCCTTGAGCGAGCGCAGCATCTTGTAGGCCACACGATTGCCCGCCTTCGCCATGCCGATGTGATGGGCCTCGTCAATCACCATGAAACGCACGCGGCCGGACTCCCCGATGCGGTCGGCGTGGAAATTCAGGAACTCCGGTGTGGTGAGCACGATGTCCACCTCGCCGTTGGCCAGCTGTCCGTAGATGGCCTCGCGCTCTTCGGGCGAGGTCTCGCCGGTGAGCACGCAGGTGGTGATGCCGAATTGCGCCAGGGCGTTGTTCAAATGGAATGCCTGGTCGCTGATGAGCGCTCGCAACGGATAGACGAACAGGGAAACCGTGTGGTCGCGCAGGGCGCGCATGGCTGCATGCACGTGGAAGATGAGGGATTTGCCGCGGCCGGTGGCCATGATGCACATGGTGGAGCAGCCGGCGTCTAGGCAATCGAGCACCTCGCGCTGCTTCTCGTGCAGGCTCGCTGTACCGATAAGCGTCTGGATGATGTCGGCCTCCAGCTTCACCGGCTCACTCTTGGCGCGATGCTCCCACTGGGAGCGGTTGGAAACGCGAATCTCCTCGTAGGCTTCCAGGGCGATGGGGCACTCGCTGCGGGTCTCGCAAAGCTCCTCGTCGCTCGCATCGAAAAGGTTGGAGATGAACTGGCAATTCAGCGGGTCCAAACACGCCTCAAGGGCAGCGCACGTCTCGGCCGGCGAGACGGACTTCAGCATGGCCTTCACCGTGCGCCGGCCGCGCCATTCGTCAATCTGCACCTCAAAAGCGGCGTTCACCAGGCTTTTCGTATTCACCAATTGCTCTATGTCGTTGCAGTGGAACATGATAGCCGCTACGGAGCTGCGCCCGTCGCTGAGCGTGCAGGAGAGGTGGTTCTTGTCCGCTCCCACCGCGCGCGCGTTGGTCAGGAACACGTCCCGGGCCAGCAGACAGGGCACTTTGTTCTCTTGACCGAAAGGCGCCAGCATGCCCAGCTTCTCCACGTTGGGGATGGTGAGCTCTTCCAAGGAGACGCAGGTATCCACCTCCACCAGCGGATGGAAGGCATCGGGCGGCAGCGCATCCATGTAAGCGCAAAGGCGCTCGGTGAATTCGCCCAGCTTGGCCGCGGGAAGCGTGACCCCCACGGCCGCTTCGTGGCCGCCGAATCGCGTGAGCAGGTCGCTCGCGCTTTCCACCGCCTTGAACAGGTTGACCTGCCCCACGGTGCGGCCGCTGCCACGGGCTTCGTCGCCATCGATGGTGAAAAGCAGCGTGGGGACCCCGTAGGTGTGCACGAGCCGGCTGGCCACGATGCCCTTGACGCCCTCATGCCAATGCTCGCCGGCGACCACCAAGGCACGCTGGCCTTTGTAGACCTCCAAGGCCTGCTCGCGGGCCATTTCCGAAAGCTCCGCCTCAATGGCGCGACGCTGATCGTTAGTGGCCTCAAGGTTCGACGCCAAGGCGCAGGCGGCGTCGAAGTCATCGGTCATCAGCAGGTCAAGGGCCACCTTTGCGTCACCCAAGCGCCCGGCGGCGTTCAGCCGCGGGATTACTGAGAAGCTAAGGTCGATGGAGCTCACAGCGCTTCCCGCCACGCCCGCTTGACCCAGAAGCGCCGCCATGCAAGGGCGAGGGTCGGTATTGATGCGCTTCAGACCGTCGGCAACCAAGGCGCGATTCTCCTCCACCATGGGCATGAGATCGGCCACGGTGCCCAAAGTTGCCAAGTCAGTGTAGGAACGCCACAGATGCGGGAACCCAAAACGGCCACCCAGGGCCTGGACGACCTTCAATGCCACACCCACGCCGGCAAGGATATTGCTGCGACAGTCCGGGTCGGTCTTGGGGTCAACGAGGGGAACGCCCTCGGGGCAGTGCTCGGGAGGTTCGTGGTGGTCGGTGATCACCACGTCCACGCCGTCAGCGACGATCTTCGCCACCTCGTCTTTGCAGGCGATACCGCAATCCACCGTTACGATGAGTTCCGGTTCAAGCTCCTTCACGCGCTTGTACGCCGCCTCGGTGAGCGCGTATCCCTCGTCGAATCGCCGAGGGATGAACGGTGTAGCCTGACCGCCCAAGGCACGAAGGCCGCGGGTCAGCACCGCAGTAGCCGACACGCCATCCACATCGAAGTCACCGAACACCACGATGCGGCGCCGGTCGCGGATAGCGGCTTCCAGCTTGTCCACCACCTCTTCCATCCCGGGGGTGAAATAGGGGTTCAGCCAATCTTCATCAAGTGAGGGATTCAGGAACTCCTCAGCCTGCTCCAACGTGGTAATGCCGCGGGCCACCATGATAGATGCGATGAACCCGGGAAGCTGGAAGTGCTCTCTTAGACACGCGACGGCCTGCGGATTCGCCGCTTTAACGTTATATGTGGCTGACATGCTAAATCCTTGCGAGTAACTAATGTATTCCCCAGCATTGTAACACTGGGGTTCCGCGCGCAGAGAAACCGTTAGAAAGCTAAGAGGATGAGGGTTCGGACGAGGAAGCATCAAGGACTGAAGAGGGCGGGAAGGCAGGTCTCGCTAAGGCTTCGGCTGCGGATTCCTGTGGTGTGTTATACCACAGGAATCCTTGCCTGCAGAATCGCTCGACTCTGCCTTCCCGTTTCCCGCCTTCGACCTGCTCCTCTAACGGAAAAGCGGTGTGGAGAAGTAGCGCTCACCAGTGTCGGGCAGCACGGTGACGACCGTCTTTTCGGGGCCCAACTCCGCAGCCAGCTTCAGGGCAGCCGCCACATTGGTCCCCGAGGAGACGCCGCACATCAACCCCTCATCACGCGCGAGCGACCGCGCCGTTTCCAAGGCGTCTTCGTCGCTGATCACGCAGATGCGGTCGTAAATCTCCTGGTCGAGAATGGCCGGAATGAGCCCGTCACCGATGCCCATCTGCAGGTGGCTCCCAATGCCGCCGCCAGAGAGTATGGCGGCATTCTCGGGCTCCACGGCCCAGATCTCTATATCGGGATAGAGCCGTTTCAGCGTTTGCCCTATGCCCGAGATGGTTCCGCCGGTTCCAATGCCGCTCACGAACCCATGGATGTGACAACCGGCGTCTTCGGCGATCTCCAAAGCGGTGTGGTTGCGATGCGCCCGCAGATTGTCGATGTTCTCGAACTGCTGAGGCACATAAACGCGCGGGTCTTCCTCAGCCATAGCCTGGGCGATGGCGATGCATTCATCGATCGCCTTGCCGATGTCGCCATCGTCGTGGACCACAACCACGGTTGCTCCGTAGTGCTCCACCAAACGCCGGCGCTCCACCGACACCGAATCGGGCATGATGATGCGCGCCTCGTAGCCCTTCACCGCGCACACCAGCGCCAGGCCGATGCCCTGGTTTCCGCTGGTAGGCTCCACGATGATGCTTCCCGGCCCAATATCGCCCCGCTTCTCGGCCTCTTCGATCATCTTGGCCGCCGTGCGCGTCTTGATGGACCCGCCGATGTTCACGCCTTCGTATTTCACCAGCACCTGCGCCATGCCCGGCTCAACCAGCCGCTGCAAGCGCACAAGCGGCGTGTGACCCACCGCTTCCAAAACGTTGTCGTATATCACTGCATCTCCTCTATATATGTATAGGAGCGATTATAGCCAAAAGGGAATGGGAAAGACGTGGAGCGCTATTGACCCAGCTTCTCGGCGAGGTCGAGCCAGGTCAACTCCAGAGCGTCCTTTTGCGCACGCAGCTCGTCAATCTCCTGCTGGATCTCCCCCAAGGCTTGGAAATCCGTGGGATCGGCCTCGTGAAGGCGCGCTTCAGCCGCTTCCAGTTTGCCGGTCATCGTTGCGATTTTGCGCTCGGTGGAGTTGAACTCCTTCTTCAAGGCGCGCAGTTCCTGGTTGGAAAGGCCGGCTTGGGCTGCCTGAGATGCCTGAGATGCCTGAGCTGCACCGGCGGTACCGGCGGAGCCACCGTGGGTGCCCGCGTTTGCACCCGCACCCGCGCTGCGCGCCGCGGCGGCTTCGCGCTGGTCAGCGAGCTCAAGATACTCCTCAATGCCACCCGGAAGATGGCGCAATTCGCCATCGAGCAGCGCGTATTGGTCGTCGGTCACACGCTCCATGAGATAGCGATCGTGGGTGATGAGGATCAACGTCCCCGGCCAGCCATCAAGCAGGTCTTCCACAGCAGCGAGCATGTCCACATCCAAGTCGTTGCCCGGCTCGTCTAAGATCAGCACGTTGGGCTCCTCGAGCAGGATGAGCATGAGGGCGAGTCGTCGCTTCTGACCGCCGGAAAGATCGCAGACCGGCTCATTCAGATCGGCATTGGAGAAACCCAATCGCTCCAGCAGCTGCTTGGGCGTTTGATCCTTGCCATCCAGCATGATGGCATGACCGAATCGCCCTATGACCTGGCGAACCCGATCGGTTCCGAACGATTCCAACTCGTCCAGATGCTGGGAGAGCACGGCGAACTTCACCGTTTTCCCCACCTTCACGAATCCGCTGGTGGGGCTGAGCTTTTGTTGAATCACGTTGATGAGCGTGGTCTTCCCGGCTCCATTGGCGCCCACGATACCCAAGCGATCACCGGGGCCGATGAGCCACTCGATGCCATCGAGCACCTTGCGCTCGCCGAATTGCACGGTGACCCCTTTCAGGTCCACCACCTGCTTGCCCAGGCGCGTGATCGCCATGCGCTTCAGCTCCAGCTCGTCGCGCAAAGGCGGCACATCGGCGATGAGCTCCTGAGCTGCCTTCACGTGGAATTTGGGCTTAGTGGCCCGGGCGCGCGCTCCACGCGAAAGCCACGCCAGCTCGCGTCGCAACTTGTTCTGACGGCGCTCCTCGGTGACGCGCGCCACCCGATCGCGCTCCACGCGTTGCATGATGTAAGCGGAGAAGCCGCCCTCGAAAGGCTCCACGCGGCAATCGTGGACCTCCCACATCGCCGTGCATACCTCGTCCAAGAACCAGCGGTCGTGGGTCACCACCAGATAAGCGCCCTGACCAGCGCGCCAGCGGGTCTTCAGGTGCTCGGCGAGCCAATGGATGGCGCGCACGTCCAGATGGTTGGTGGGCTCGTCGAACATCAGCACATCGTAGTCGCCGATGAGCAGCCGCGCCAAATCCACGCGCCGCCGCTGGCCGCCCGAAAGCGTACCTACCTTCGCATCCCAAGGGATGTCACTCACGATTCCCGAGATGATAGCGCGGATACGCGCGTCTCCCGCCCATTCGTGCTCGGGCATGGTGCCCACGATGGAGGCGCCCACCGTGGCGGTGTCTTCAAGCCGGTCGCGCTGGCCTAGCAGACCCACCCGCACACCGTTGGTGCGAATCACCCGCCCTGCTGTGGGCTGGATCACCCCAGCCAGCAGCTGGAGCAGGGTGGACTTCCCATCGCCGTTGCGCCCCACGATGCCTATGCGGTCGCCAGAGTCCACACCCAAAGACACATCGCGCAGCACCGTCTTGGACGGATACTCCATGGTGACCTTCTCGAATCCCAGCAAAAACGCCACGGCTCAAACTCCAACTTCCGTCGTTCTCGCTTGGGGTTAGAGACGCTGAACCACCAGGTCGCCCATGGCGGCGGTACCCACGATCTTGTCGGGCGGGGTTTGGGCATCGGCGATGTCGCCAGTGCGCCACCCTTCGTCCAGCAGTTGAGTCACCGCCCGATGGATATCGCTGGCAGCATCGCTCATATCGAAGCTGTAACGCAGCATCATCTCCACGGAAAGGATCTGAGCCAAAGGATTGGCAATGCCCTGACCTGCTATATCAGGCGCGCTTCCATGGCTTGGCTCATAGAGGGCGGTTCCATCGCCCAAGCTGGCAGAAGCGAGCATCCCCAGCGACCCGGAGATCTGCGCTGCCTCATCGGACAGGATGTCGCCGAACATGTTCTCGGTCACCACCACATCGAAATCCTTGGGGCGATTGATAAGCTGCATGGCGGCGTTATCTACCAGCATGTCAATCAGCTCGACCTGAGGGTACTCCTCATTATGGACACGGTGGACAACCTCACGCCACAGCCGGCTGGTCTCCAGCACATTGGCCTTGTCGATGGAATGGACGCGCCCGCGCCGCTTCGTCGCCGCCTCAAACGCCTGACGGGCGATGCGCTCCACCTCGTACTCACGGTATTCCAGCGTGTCGTAGGCCCGCTGACCTGGCTTTCCGTCAGAGCCCGCACCTTCCTCGTCATAGAAGCGCTCACGCATGCCGAAGTAAAGGCCGCCGGTGAGCTCGCGCACGATCATAAGATCAACGCCATCCACCACCTCGGGCTTCAAGGTGGAAGCCTGGGAGAGCGCCTCGAAGATCTGCACCGGGCGCAGATTGGTATAAAGCCCCAGTTCCTTGCGGATGCCCAGAAGCCCTTGCTCCGGCCGGGGTGCCGTTGGGTCGGTGGTATCCCACTTGGGGCCTCCCACCGCCGCAAGCAAAACAGCATCGGCATCCTGGGCGATCTCCAGGGTGTCCTGAGGAAGCGCGCATCCGAAGCCATCGATGGCGCACCCCCCGATAAGCGCCTCGCGGTAGATGAAGTCAACCCCATACTTAGCACCGATGGCATCGAGCACTTTGCAGCCCTCGGCGATGATCTCCGGCCCTATGCCATCGCCAGGCAAAAGACAGATCCTATAGCTTTCCATCAAAACCTCCTAAGATGGCGCGAGCCAGACAAACATGATGAGCAGAACAACCTGGCACGCCGCAAAACCTGATGCGTCGCGAAGTTCTATGCCCCTAACTTCTCACGGGTGCGGTTGATAAGGCCGCCGGCCTTGATTATCTCCTGCAGAAACGGCGGAAACGGCTGAACTTGGAAACTCTGCCCTGTAGTGAGGTCGCGAATCTGGCCCGTATCGGCATCCACCGCCACGCTGTGCCCATCGCCGATGGCATCCACCGCCTCCGGGCACTCCATGATGGGCAGCCCGATGTTTATGGCGTTGCGGAAGAAGATGCGCGCGAAGCTCTTGGCGATCACCACGCTCACCCCCGCCGACTTGATTGCCAAAGGCGCATGCTCCCGCGACGAACCGCAACCGAAATTCTCCTCGGCCACGATGATGTCCCCAGGTTGCACCCGCTCAACGAAGGTTGCGTCCAGGTCCTCCAAGCAGTGGGCAGCCAGATGCTGAGGGTCGGAGCTGTTGAGATAGCGCGCCGGGATGATCACATCCGTGTCCACGTCGCGACCGTACTTGAATGCTTTTCCTTCGAACTCCATCGCTTTGCCTTTCAGTCCAGATCCTGGGGAAGCGCGATCTGCCCAGCCACCGCTGAAGCCGCAGCCACAGCAGGCGAAACCAAATACACCTCACTGGTGGGGTCTCCCATCCGACCCACGAAATTGCGGTTGGTCGTGGAAACGGCCCGCTCGCCAGCCGCAAGCACTCCCATATGACCACCAAGGCAAGGGCCGCAGGTGGGGGTGGAGAACACGCAGTTGGCGCTGAGGAACACATCGGCTAGGCCCTCGTCGATGCAGCGCCGATAGACCTCCTGAGTTGCGGGGATCACGATGCAGCGTACGGACTCGTGGACCTTCCGCCCGCGCAGCACCTCGGCCGCCTGCACCATATCCGCCCATCGGCCGTTGGTGCAACTGCCGATGACAGCTTGATCGATCCGCACATCTTGCGCTTCGCGAACGGGCCGCGTGTTGGAGGGCAAGTGCGGGAATGCCACGGTGGGCTCTATGTCCGCTGCATCTATATCGATGACCTCCACGTAGTGCGCATCCGGGTCCGGGTGGTATTCGGTGTAGGGCCTCTCAGCGCGCCCATCCAGATAGGCGCGGGTCACGTCATCCACCTCGATGATGCCCGCCTTGCCGCCGGCCTCGATGGCCATGTTGGATATGGTGAGACGCTCGTCCATGGGCAGGTCAGCGATAGCGCTGCCGGAAAACTCGATAGCGCGGTATAAAGCACCGTCCACGCCGATGAGCCCGATGATGTGCAAGATGACATCCTTGCCGGTCACTCCAGGCGAAAGCTGGCCATTCACGCGGATGAGCATGGTCTCGGGCACGCGGAACCACGCCCGACCCGTAGCGTAACCCACCCCGGCATCGGTAGAACCCACGCCGGTGGAGAAGGCGCCGAGCGCCCCGTAGGTACAGGTGTGGGAATCGGCTCCTATGATGAGGTCGCCTGCTCCGCATACCCCTTGCTCGGGCAGAAGGGCATGCTCCACGCCCATGCAGCCCACCTCGTAATAATGGGTGATGCCCTGCTCGCGGGCGAAATCACGCACGATCTTCGCCTGCTCGGCGCTCTTGATGTCCTTATTGGGCGTGTAGTGGTCCGGAACGAGCACCACCTTTTCGGGGTCGAAAACCCGGTCCACGCCGATCTTACGGAACTCACTCACCGCGATGGGCGTTGTAACATCGTTTGATAGCACCAGGTCAAGGTCGCATTCAATCAACTGACCCGGTTCCACCTCATCCAGTCCAGCATGGGCCGCGAGGATCTTCTCGGCGATAGTCATAGGTCTCGCCATCTAGAGCCTTCTTTCTCTCCATTTGTAAGCATCGCGACATCCGTCAGCTCAATCGCATCATCACGCCTGCGCGCCAGCATGTCAACAAGCAGCCGCGCCAAATGCGCACCTGCCGTCGTTAGCTTAAGGCGTTGCAGAGCGCATCCAGAAGCGTGATCGCATAATGCTGCATCGACCGGGCTTCGCCCGCGTCCTCCCAAGAATCGCTGGGAAGCTCGATGGCGATGCGCGGATGCTCCTTGCGCATGGCTGCTGCCACCGCCGGGGTGAGACGCAGCGACAGCGAGCCTTCGGGGGCGAAGGTGACACGCGGCACGCGCTCGCCAGCAGGGTCCTCACCAGGCAGGATGATATGCACCAGCAGCATCTTGCCGTCCGGGCGCACCAGCAGCGAATCGGCGCTCACGATCTTCGACGCGGGATTGGTGGCAAGGGAGAGGTTCGACATGCGCGAAGCCACACCGCGGGTGAACTCATCGGTACCGAAAAGGCACAGGGCGTTTTTCTCCAGCACGTCTGCTGCACGCGCGAACCCCTGGTTCACCGTGATGGGGAGGGACTTCTTCCCCTCCCAAGAATGATGCAGGTTATGGATGCACTCGAAGGTGTAAGCACCCACGATGCCGTCGGACGGCAAGCCCATATTGCGCTGGAATTTCCGCACGCCGTCTTCGGTATAGGCGCCGAATATCCCGTCTTCCTTGCCGCAGGGGAAGCCCAAGGCACCCAGAGCTTGCTGCAGTTCCAGCACGTCATGGCCATGGAAGTAAGGCATGCGCAGATACAGCGTGCGATCGCCTATGTTGTAGGAGGCATCCACCAGCGCCGACCACGTGCGCTCGTCCACCTCGCCGGTCATGCCAAGGCCAAGCTGCTCGCGGAAGCTGCGCACCGCCCGGGCTGTGGTGTCGCCGAAAACGCCATCCACATCGGCTTCGCCCAAAAGGCCGATGGTGGCCAGACGCTGCTGCACATCCTCAACGGCGGGCCCGAAGTCACCTTGCTTGATCGTGTCCATAGTGGCCATGCTACTTCAACCTGCTCACGAACCAGTCTGCCATGGAGATCAGGATATCGCGGGCAGGCGAGGGATCGATCATGTCGAAGAGGCGGTTCTTCGCGATGCTCGTAAGATTCTCCGCGTAGTTGCGCGCATAGTCGATGGAACCCGATTCGTTCATGATATCCACGGCTTCTTGCAGCTCATCGGGGTCTTTGGTGTGGGATGAGAGGATCTTTACCAGCCGTTCGCGCTTGGGGGTATCCAGGTTTTGCAAGGCGTGAACCACCACTAGAGTGCGCTTGCCTTCGGTTATATCGTCTCGGAAGCCCTTCTTGGTGCTTTCCGTCTTGCCGATGAGATTCAGCAGGTCATCTTGGATTTGGAAGGCAAGGCCCGTATCCAGGCCATAATTGCGCAGGCCCTCGATCTGGGTCTCGGTGCCGCCGCCGATGATCGCGCCGATGGCCAAAGGCACCGCCCCCGAATAGTGGGCGGTCTTGCAGGTGGCCATGACCAGGTAATCTTCCGGCGTGATGTCGTAGCGTTTGTCCCGAGCCCAACCGATATCAAGGGCTTGGCCCTCAATGGTGCGCCGGGTCATATCGATGAGCTCCGTGAGCACACGCACCTTGGTGGCGTCGTCCAAGTTGGGGTCTTTCACCACGGTGCCATTCACCAGCTGTAAGCCCAAATCGCCCATGTTGATGGCGGATCCAATGCCCTCGGTGAGATAGAGGCACGGCTCGCCACGGCGCAGTTCCGCCTCGTCGGCGATGTCGTCGTGAATCAACGCCGCCGTATGGAAATGCTCGATGGCGGCGGCTGCGCTCACAGCGCTTTCCGGTGCACCGCCCACAGCCATGCAGGCAGCGAAGCAGATGAGCGGCCGATGGCGCTTGCCCCCGTTGTCGCTGAACTTCCGCAGAGGGGAGTAGAGGTAGCGGTCCATATCGCTGTGAGTACCCTTGGGGATGTAGGCATTCACCAGCTCGCCCACGCGCACGGCGTAGCGATCCAGGTACTCCTCGAAATCCTGATAGTTCTCCCCGGGGATGAGCAGCTCGCTGAAATCTATAACCATGACCACCTCATATACCGCGTCATATATACCACAGGCGCTTCCCTCATGCGCTCATGCAGAAGAAAGCGCCGTTCACAGGCTTATTCGGTATTATACACGAGCCGCGGCGGCTCCACTGCCCCGTTAATGGCGGCAAGCGGCGTTGGGGTCCATGGGAGCCACATTGCCAGCCGCGAACATCTCAACCACTTTGCCCACGTTGGGCTCGGTGGTGTCTGCATACACCGTAACACCCGCATTGGTGAAGCGGGTGAAGGGCGGCATGCCCATGCCGGCGGTGAGGATGCCATCCACACCCAGGCCCTCGACGAAGCTGATCACCCCGCCGCAACCTTCCGTGTCGTGGTCCACATTCTTCACGGACTCCACGCCCACCACGTTCATGTCGTCGTCAAACTCCACGATGGTGAAGTAAGCGGCATGGCCGAAGTGGCCGCTGCGCTGGCTCTGAAGGCCCGTTTCGGATTCACTGGGAACTGCAATCTTCATGATAGTAGCCTTTCGCTCGGTGCTTGGGTTCTTCTCTTAAGGCCATTATAGACCCTGGGTGGCCGATTCACGGATTTCCCGCTAAAGCCCAAAACTGACGCGCGAGCGGTCGCGAAAGCAGTAAACCTGGTAGGAGCGGTGGGACTCGAACCCACATTCCCGAGGGAGGCGGATTTTAAGTCCGCTGCGTCTGCCAATTCCGCCACGCTCCCCTACCGGAAAGCTATTATAGCGGCTTCCCCTGGGCTGAGGCATCGGAGCTTGCCTGGCAGGCGGGACAATGGCAATGGGGTCACGACAATGTGACATGCCGCAGGGTTTCCCTAGTGCGTGACCTGTGCATGAAAAGACCCTGCCATTGGCCTTTTGCGCCATGGCAGGGTCTTTGAATGTGCAGGTCACGCACTAGGGGAAGCCTGGGCGATCACGATGCCTTGGAGAATGTCGTACTCGCTGGCGGTGAAACTGGGAATGCCGCCCAACTCCATAAGCGTTTGCAAGATGAGCAGCCCGGCCACGATAACCGGGGCGCGACGCGGCTCCAAACCCACCACCTGCTCGCGCTGGGCTAAGGTCAGGGAAGCCAGCCGGTCAAGGAGGCGATCGAGCTGGTCTTTGGTCATCACAGCCCCATGGACGCGGGCCGGATCGTATTCCACCATGCCCTGCTCCATGGAAATGCAACTCGTTGCCGTGCCGGCCACAGCCACCAAGGGCCCCGAGAGGCAGCCGGCCTGAACGAGCTTTTCCATGTAGGAACCCAGGGTTTGACGGATGCAGCGGCGAGCAGCCTCAAGCTGCTGGGCGCTAGGAGGGTCGCTTTGCAGGTAGCGCTCGGTCAGGCGCCGGCATCCCACGTCAAACGACTGGGCGAATTTAGGCTTGCACCCAGCCTGACCTGCGATTATCTCCGTGGAACCTCCACCGATATCCGCCACCGTCACCGCCTGGCCGGGAAATGCCAAAGAAGCGCCGGCGAAGGAAAGCTCCGCTTCGCGCTGACCGGAAATGACGGAGAGCGGCGCCCCAAGCCGAGCAAGCCGCTCCGCGAAATCGCTGGCGTTTCGGGCATCGCGGCTCGCGGAGGTTGCCACCACCCTCAATGGGATGGGATGGCCGGGATCACCTTCCCCAAGAGCGCGGATCTGAGCCAGGAACCCTGCAACAGCGGTGCAAACACGCTCGCAAGCAGCGTCGCTTAGGCGGTGGGTCTTATCCACGCCTTCGCCGAGATTGCATATATCCATGGCACGGGCGAGCTCGGTGAGAGAACCTTGAGCGTCCACATCAGCCACCAATAAACGGCAGGTCACCGTACCGATATCTATGGCGGCATAACGCCCGGGGACGAAATGCGAAGGAGGGCAGGCGGCGTTTGCCATGGGCTTATTCAACGCCGAAGATGGCATCGAGAAGCGGCGTGTACCACTCCTCAGGGGCCTTCACGCTGCTGGAAAGCACATTGGCCTCGATGTTCTCACCGTCGCGGGAGGTATCCAGAGCCTCCTCGGAAAGACCGGTCACGATGGCCATCTCCTCATCGGGCTTCACATAGCCGAACTTCTGGCGCACCGCATCTTCCATGCCAGCCTCGCTGGTCAGGATATCATTTTGCACGTCCAGCGCCTCGTTTCGGCTCGCGATGCTCGCATACTCCGCCTCCAGACGGTCATGTTCGCGCTGGGCGTGGTAGTACTGCTGGGCTGGCGTGTACAGGAACACGCATGCGAAGACGAGGCAGCATAGGAAGGTGATCACCTTGATGGAACGGGGCGTGACCGAAGTGCGCGAAGCCGCAGTGCTCACCTTCTCGCGGGCGGCACCGGCAGCAGCGCCGGCCATGTCGCTCACACTGACGAAAGCCCCAAGCGGGTCCACCTTGCGACCGCCACCCTGCATGCGGGATGCCTTCTTGTGGGATGAGCCCATCTTGCCCTTGTAGAGCGCAGCGCGCGGGCCACCCTCGCCCGTATCGGATCCGCCGAACTGACGGTCATACATCTTGCCCGCACGATCCTTTGCGCGTTTACGGCGGCGCAGGTCACGAGCGCTTGAAGCCTCGAAGGTCTCCTCCTCATCAGCCGCTTCGGCGTCGTTCGATCGGCGGCTTTCCAGGGCATCGGAGGATTCGGAATCATAGGTGAGCCAGGAAGGATTGGGGCGGCGGCCTTCGCCTTCGCCCGGGCGATTCGCGCTTTTCGCTCCTGAGCGCACGGAACCCTTCATGTCCTCGAATGAAACGATTGTCAATTCTCTTGGCACCGGGAATGGCTCCTTTACGCATCCGGTCTCGTTTGTTGTCCTTTTCGATGCATGGAACCCATTAAGGATACCATGGCCCGGTCCGTCCGAGGCCGCAAACCGGCCCCTTCCATGCAAAAGACGGGCCGACCGGAGACGGCTAAGCCTCCTCCATGATGCCCAACTTGTCTATGTAGGCCACCCATTTCTTAAAAGACGCATCGCTTATGGCATGCTCCATGAGACAGGCCTCCTTCTCGGCCGCTTTGGGAGCGATGCCCAGCTCTTTATGGAGAAACGCCGTAAGGTACTGATGGCGCTTATAGATGGAGCGCCCGTATTTCTGGCCACTGGCTGTAAGCGAGATATCGCCGTAAAAGGGCTGATCAACATAACCCTTCTCCTTCAGCACGCTGACCGCTTTATTCACTGACGCCTTAGAGACATCAAGATGGCTGGCAATATCTACGGACCGAACAGAATTCTTCGTGCTACCACCCAACATCACGATGGCTTCAAGATAATCTTCGTTCGATGGAGAGATTTTTTCCATAGTGCGCTCCTCACATATTGTTCCGGACGCAGCAACCTTAGTATTATACCATGCGAAAATGATGCCGTGGCCTGCGCAATTCATACTCCATAAGGGAGGAGAAAAACCCACAATTCTAATCGTTGGCCACGACTCGCGTGCGTGTAGGCTTGGCCGAAAGAACCCCAACGCAGTAGAATGGGGCGAAAAGACCCTCGAAAGGGATGGAAATGCTGCTTAAACGAATGATCGTTATCCTACCCATGACAGCGCTCTGCATTCTGCTTTGCGCCTGCCAAGGTTCCACCGATGGCTCCCAAGACGCATCGCACGAATCCTTCAGCATGGATGCCGCCGACCGGGAAATGAGCGAAGCCGCACCTGAAGCGGAAACGACCGTATCCAACGTGGGCACCCCCTTGGCAGACGAGCTGAGCGGCGCCTTTCAGGCCGTGGCCGATGAGACCGCGCTAGACGTGGCCATCACCTTCATCGATTTGGAGAACCCCCAGGACAGCTGCTCCGTGGATGGCGTGGCGGGAAAGCCCTCGGCAAGCATGATAAAGCTGCTCATATTAAACGAGCTGATGGACCAGGTGAACCAAGGGCTGGTCTCCCTGGATGAGAGTTATACGCTCACATCCTCCGACCTGGTGGGAGGCACCGGTACGCTTCAAGGCCGCGGCGCGGGGGCAACCACGACCTTCCGCGAGATGGCACAGCTCATGATTAGCGCTAGCGACAATGTGGCGACCAATGTGATCATCGACCGCATCGGCATGGGCGCCATAAACGAGCAGGCGGCACAATTGGGGCTCACCGGCACCTCGCTGAACCGCTACATGATGGACACTGAGGCCCTTGCGGCGGGAGTGGACAATTACATGAGCAGCAGCGATGCCGCCACCTTGTTGCGGATGGTCTATGATGGCACGTTCGTGAACAGCGAGGCGAGCCGCTTCGCCCTGGATGCGCTGAAGGCCCAAACCGATGGCAACGGCATAGCGGGCGGTCTGGGCAATGTGGAATTCGCCCATAAGACCGGTACGCTTTCCAACGCCCAAAACGACGCTGGGATCGTGCTTGGCGAGCACCCTTATGTGCTCTCGGTTTTCTGCACGGCGTCCTCGGGCGGCTATTTCTCCCAAGCGGAGGCCTACAATGTGATGACCCGCTGCGCCCAGCTGGCCGAAAACGCGGTGGCGAACCTGGGCTAGCATCTTTCCGCTTGCGCTTCTAACCTGCAGGTAGCAGTGGCACCGGAGCTTCACCGGATGCCCTTGGGCTATACTTACCGAAGCGAATCACCGGCAATGCAGACCGAAGCACGAAGCAGGGAGTCCCATGACCGAGAACCGATACATCGACACCCGCGGCGCCGTAGAGCGCCCTGTCTCGTTCACCGAAGCAGTGGTGAAGGGGCTCGCCCCTGGCGGCGGCTTGTTCGTGCCCCAGGAGATTCCCTCGTTCACACTGGAGGAGATCTGCTCTTTGGCGGCGCTTCCCTATGCCGAACGCGCAGCGAAGGTCTATGGCGCATTCCAACCGGACCTGACCGATGAGCAGCTGGCGGCCATAACCGCAAGCGCTTACGGCTCCAACTTCGACACGCCGGAGATCTGCCCCATCACCGCTCTGCCGGACCAGATCCACATGTTGGAGCTTTGGCATGGCCCCACCAGCGCCTTCAAGGACATGGCGCTGCAGTGCCTGCCGCGGTTCTTCAGCGTTTGCGCAAGCGAGCTGCGCAAACGCGGCCAGCTCGAAGACACCCATATGATCCTTGTGGCCACCTCAGGCGATACGGGCAAGGCTGCCCTGGAGGGCTTCTGCGATGTTGACGGCGTGGCCATAGGCGTGATGTATCCCGATGGCGGCGTGAGCGACATCCAGTTCAAGCAGATGGCCACCCAGCGTGGGCGCAACGTGGTGGTCTGGGGC
The DNA here is from genome assembly GCA_964553375.1 of uncultured Eggerthellaceae bacterium. Classification (GTDB taxonomy): domain Bacteria; phylum Actinomycetota; class Coriobacteriia; order Coriobacteriales; family Eggerthellaceae; genus UBA9715. The sequence goes on from CAZKKN010000019.1 coordinate 16,819, forward strand.
GTGGAAGGGAACTTCGATTCCTGCCAGACCGGTGCGAAGAAGGTCTTCAACGATGCCGCCTTCGCCCGCGAGCTCCACGATCGCTTCAAGGTGGCTCTTTCCAGCGCGAACTCCATCAACTGGGGACGGCTTATGCCCCAGATCGTCTATTACATCTCCGCCTACGGATCGCTTGTGGCCCAAGGCGCCTTGGCTCCGGGCGAGGTGATGGATGTCTGTGTGCCCACGGGTAACTTCGGCAATATACTGGCCGCCTACTACGCAAAGCGGATGGGAACCCCTATCCGTCGGCTCCTGTGCGCTAGCAACGAGAATCGCGTACTCACGGATTTCATCAACACGGGCACCTACGACATCGCTCACCGCGATTTCGTGAAGACGCCTTCTCCCTCCATGGACATCCTGGTCTCTTCCAACCTGGAGCGCCAGCTCTTCGAGCTTACGGGTCGCGATGGCGCGGCCATCAAAGGCTGGATGGCCGACCTGCAGGAAAACGGCAAGTTCCAGGTGGACCGCGAGACCTTCGCGAAGATGCGCGAGCTCTATCAGGCGGATTCCGTGGATAACGCCACCTGCTTGGAGACCATCGAGCGCATCTACCAAACCACAGGCTACCTCATGGACCCCCATACCGCCGTTGCGTACAAAGTGGCCGAGACCCTGCGCGAAGATGACGTGCCCGTGGTGGTGGCAAGCACCGCCCACTGGGCGAAGTTCGGCAACAACGTCTATCGCGCACTTCACGGCCTACGGCTGGAAGACCCCTTGCCGCCTCAGATCGCCGAACTCACCGGTTGCGAACTCAACGCGCTCATCGAGCAACAGACCGATGCCTCACCGGTTCCCGCAGGCTTAGCCGAGCTGGACAGCCTGCCCATCCGGTTCCGCGAGGTGATCAAAAGCGATGCACCGGCCATTTGCAAGGCAGTCTGCGAGTTCTTGGAAGAACAGCGCGATTAATTCCATCCGTATCTTTGCGCTCTTGCTATAATCAACTTGGAATGAAAGCGAGGCTTCCATGGCAAAGAGCAAGAAAACCGCTAACTCCCTTAAGCCGATCATTCGCTTGGCTATCATGAGCGAAGACGCGAAGAGCAATTCGCAGTTCGGTCGCGGTATTGCGAACCTGTGCATAGGCGTGCGCGAACTCGGATCCCTCAATGCAGCCGCCAAAGAGATGAAGATGGCCTATAGCAAAGCGTGGCGCATCGTCAAAGACACCGAGGCGGCCCTTGGCATGCAACTGCTCGATCGCGATGGCGCTCACGGCTCCACCCTCACCGATGAAGGCAACAAGCTGCTCGACACCTATATCGCCATGGACGAGGCCCTGCAGAAGGCCGCCGAGAAGGAATTCGCTCAGCGCTTCAAGTAGGCAGCCGACCCGTTTGGCAGTCAGCCCGCTTAGGCAACCTCTACCGCACAGCTCCAGGTGATAGATCCAGCTGTACCCATAATGGGACACATCTTTATGTTGAATTCGGGCGGAGACCACGAAGCGCTTTCTTTGCAGTGGGCACCGCGCGGCCTCACCTCTTCCGGTGGGACCACCTGGGGCACCACCATCTCGCAACAGTCGCTGCCGGAGCGATCGCTGCCGGAACCTTCTTCGCAAGCTCCTAAAGCCACTTCGGCACCGTTGAAACTGTGAAGACAGCCATAGCAGATCACAGCATCGTCGAAAGCCTTCGCTTTGCAAATGGGGCATTCTTTCATCTTCATTCCTCCTTCTCTTTCCATCGCTCATCGTCTTTCCGCTGCGCATTGCAGCTTCTCAAGGCCAGGGTGTCCCCCGGATCCAGCCAGGGAGACTCCACGCTGAAGCGCTCAAGCGCGGCTACGGCTTCCCTGCAGTGCATCCTACGCCGCGGCACAAGCCCACGGCAGACAGCAAGCACCTCACCACCAGACCCGATGAATGCTACATCGATAGGCGCTTTCATCCCAAAGGTGTGGATGTCATTGCAGGGAGCCAAAAGGAGCGCATCCTTGAATGTGCTCCGGCCTTTCAGTCCCCGCAGACGTGCCCAAAGGGTGCAAGCCAGAAAGATCCTCATTGCCCCATCCTTAGAACCACGGTCGTTTTTCCTTGTACCTGGCTGCAGGTGGCGAGCATCCACCGGCATGCGCCCTCCTCTTTGACGAAAGTCGCCCCTGTCACGCCGCCTAAAGGAACCGACGACCAACCGCAGCTCGCGCAATGCTCCGTGAGCTGCTCAAGGGCAGCGGACGCCTCGCCGGTCACGCTATAACCCACAACCGCCCCCTTTGCACCCACACGCACATCGAAGGAATCCACCGGCAGCCCAACCTCCTCGGCGAATCCCGGCGGAAGAGCCTCATCTCCCGGCTCCAACCGCGCTTCCAAATCGTCCAAAGCCCGAAGCGGGTCATCGGCCGAAACCACAGCGGCGCTTTGTATAGGATCGGGCAGAGCCTCGGGCGGCGTTTCCCCTTCGAACTGCCCTTCCACCCAACCTGTAAGCGGCACAAGGCCGAGCATGCAGGCAACCACCGAGCAAGCCCGAAACAGTCGCACCTTCTTACGTCGGCTCTGGTGGCAAGCCGCCTTTTGACGCTTCGAGCGCTTCAGGCACCTCGAATGCTCCGGGCGCCTTGCCGCCTCTGTTCGCAGCGCCGCTCTCATATCACCACCCCCGGACGATAGCAGTCCACGGTGAACTCAACGCAATGGGTCAACGGAGGTAAAGCCACGCCCCAGATCTCGCTGCGCAAGCTCAATCCGAAAAGCGTCGGATGGTATTCCATCTGCGCCGTGAAGCGCTCAAGCCCGTAGGCAACCTGCCCGCAACCCACCGCTATATCCAAGTTATCCCGCTCCTGGAAGGCCGAATGCAACGCCGCCTCCACCGCACTGCAACTTCCAATAACGTCTTGTCCGGCAGGAGCCGAGACCGCCTGGATGCGCACCTCGTTATGAACCGCCCGGTCAAACGAGGCGCACAGCGAGAAGAATTCCAAGGCGTTGTAGCCCAGAACCGCAATGACGATCACTACCGGGAACACCACTGCAAGCTCAATGGTCATCTGGCCTGAATCGTTTCGCCGAAAACAGCTCCAGTGCGCAGCCGCCCGCCCCCGCAAGCCTCTCTCGCGCACCCAAGTGGGTGTCAGCCGGCTTTCAGTGCAACCGACCACACCTTTGGGTTTTCCTTGTTGCATTGGGCGCCTCATCGCCAGATCGCCTCCTGGGCAGGCTCTCCCCGCAAAGAGCGCAAGCGGTCGAAGATATCCTCTACCAGCCCCTGACCGGCAGACCTCACTGCTTCGGGAATGGGGATCGTCACCGGAATGGACGGCCCACCTTCCCCGAGCAGCTCAATGGAAGCGATCGTAACGGAATCACCCAGGCCCTGAATCTGGCTGATCGCCTGGGATTCCGCATCGTTCAGCACCATGGAGAAGAGGTCGTCGGCCCCTTGGGAGGCAGTGACCACCCGCTGTTTCAAGGTGTGATAACCAGCTATAGCCCCACTGCCCTTCGCTGCCACGTGACCGGAGTTCACCAACACGGCCTTTCGCGCCTTCAGGTCCGCGGGTTCAAGCCCCACGTTTTCCAAGGCTGATTGGAACTGCTGGGATGCCCAGGTCCCCAGTCCGCTCGCACCCACCAAGGGAAGGGAATCCAGCACGTTGCGAATACCGCCAGCCAAAGCCTCCTGGCCAAGATCCCAGGCCACAAGCATGTATGACCACACGTCCAAAACGAACCCGGCGGCCCCCACGGCAGCGGTACCATCGCGGCGCAAGCCATCCAGCATGGAATTGATGACCGTCTTGCCTTCGGCAGATTCCTCTTTGAGAAGCGTGGCCGCACTCACCGCTGCTCGAGGACCTAAAGCCTGCTGTCCGGGAACCAGGTTGCTCACCAGACCCCCTGCGGCGGTTTCATCTCCCAGATTGACCACGAAGGCCAACGCTCCATAGCGCCCAGGAGGCGTTGGATGGATGCGCTTATCGGCTGCGCTTCTCACCAGCTCGGCTAAGCGGGCGAGCAACCCGCCAGCCGCCTCCTTCACTTCCCTTTTCGGACCTTGGGCAAGGGTTGAGGCCTTTTGGTAATCGGCCGCAGCCTGAGCCACCGCCAGATAGTGATATTCGAAACCGTTATCTATGGTCGCCGAAGCCGCTGCAACCTTTCCCAAGCTCGCGGCATTGAAGCAACATTGGGGACACTCCACGAAGCCCCCTTCTTCCATCTGGGCGACTGAGCCGTAGGAGGAAGCCCCCGCAGCTTCGGGGCAGCCCGCCCAAGCGTGCATAACGGAGTTATCCCCTGAACCCGTGATGGGATAGATGGGGTCGCTGTAGAGCGCCGTCTCGCGCATCTGCTGGGTGTTGCGGGGGAAGATCGGAAAATATGCTTCAAACGTATCGGCGGTTTCATGGACATAAGCCTGCTGCAGCTGCTTGTCTGCATAGCGGTAGAAGTTCCTCCGCAACGCTGAGCGCGCCTGTTCTTCCACCGTCGGGTTTCCCGGGGCCTCTAAGATGAGGCGCTTCTTGTAGTAAGCGCGAGCACGGTCAAGCGGCACCTGGAATGACCAGGTGTCAACGGAGCTGTAGCGCGGATTGTCCACCCCATCCAGCGATGCCAACCGGGAGGCGCGCTCGTACATGCAATGGTTCGGATCGTCTCCGCAATCGCGCTGGAATCCCCGTTGCTTCGCTTCGTTTGCTTGCTGGGCTGCCTCTTCAGCCTCTGCGGCCTTGGCCTTGATGTCACCAGACCTGGCTTCTATCTCTTTCATCAACTCCGATGCCTCATCCAAACCTCCAACTTGGATGGCCTCCCCTTTAGGTTCCACAAGCAGGGCGGCTCCCAAGTATGCCGCCCCCTGAGTGTTCTCATTGTTGGCCTGAGCCACAGCCGCTGCGCTTACCGCCGCGAAAAACGGAAGCGCCTCTTGCAGCTTATTCAGAACCTGAGCCGCACGCTCCGCAAACCTGTCACGCGCGTTCAAGACATTCTTGGCTGCGCTGAGCAGGCCGTCTGAAAGCGCAGCGGTGGGCGGCGTGCAAAGGGCCACCACCCCCAAACCCGCAGCCGTAAGCCCGGTGAGGGAAAGCGAGAGCACCGTGGCATCGCAGAATTGCGCAACGATCATGAACTCCGCCACCTGGTTCTCAGCTGAAAGAGCCGCTGCATCGGCCACGTCCTGGACCTCCGCCGACGCACTGTTCACGCGATAGATCTGCGCACCAGCGAAGATCAGGGAAAGCGTAAGGAGAAGCGACACCACCATGGCCAGGGTGCTCAGACCCTCCTCATCGCGCCAGAGGCTTTTCGCAGCACCGCCTACCATTGCTCCACCCATTCCGTTGGCGAGACGAGGCCGGTTTGCCCAACCCAACGGGGCTGGTTCACCGATGACCAGTTCACACCGAGGGTGAAGCAGCCAGCGCCATCGGTTAAACCTAACAGCTGGAAGGCAGAAGCCAGAAGCGGCAGCGGCTTGATGTCGGTTTCTATCCACACCTCTGCAGTGCCGTTCTGCTCACCCCCGTCAACCTGGATGTACCAGGAGCACTCCCCATCGTGAACATGGAAGAGGTCGTTTTGAGGAATCGCGCTCAATCGGTTGCGTGCGAAATCCAGGCACTGATCCAAGTCCCGGGAGAGGTCGAGGGTGGCGGCAAGCCGGCAAGTCTCTGCGGCGGCATTGCGCATGACGATATAGTCGTAGAGCACTATGCCCGGCTGAATGAGTAGCAACATGAGCAGAAGCAAGATGGGCAACGCGAAGGCCGCCTCCACAGTACCCTGACCCTGAGTATCTTTCCAAAGCCTGAAAACCATAACGCACCTAGAACTTGAATATATCCGCTAGAAACGGCGCCGGAACATCCACCAACCGGTGGGAAGCCGCCCGCAGACCATGATCTACAGCCCGCCCGTCGCCGAAGAGATGGAACAGGGCCCCGATGCCCGCCACCACAACGATGAGCGCCACCGTGACCAGCGCGAATTCAACCGTTGATTGCCCAACGCTTCCGCGCATGCCCCCTAAAGGCTGTTGATGTTCGTGGCGATGGCATTCCAAAGCTCTTCGAGCTTCGGCTTGAAAAGCATGATGGCCACGATAGCTAAAACAACGAGAACCCCTACGAGGATCGCGTATTCCGTGGTGCCTTGTCCCTCCTCGTCTCGCGCGAGGCTGTGCAAGCGCACCGATGCCTTCGAAGCAACGCAGGCGGCCCGTTCGGACATTCTCGACCAGATACCCATAGTTTCCGTCCTTTCTTCTTATGTTCAAGCGCATAAGGCGCTCCTTTCCTAGAATCCGCCCGCCAGCTCAAGGAGCACGGGGCCTAAAACGAGCAACAACATGGCGGGCAGGATAAGCGTGCCGGTGGGAATCATCATCTTCACCGGCGCCCGGGCAATGCGCTCTTCCAATTCCGCCCGGTATGAGCTGCGGGCCTGATCCCCGGCTTCGCGAAGCATCTGCGCCAAGGGCGTCCCGAACCTCAAACTGCGTAGGATGCTGTCCACAATGCGGGACAGCTGCTCGCAGTCATAGGACGCCGCGAACTCCCGCAGCGCCTCCTCGCGGCTGCAAAGCCCGAGCGTCCATGCTTTGCATGCCCGTGTACACGATTGCGCGAAACCGTTGGTGAAGTAGCTGCCGTAAAGCCCGAAGCTGCGGTCGAAGGTCAGGCCGCTGCGCAGCCCCAAAGCGGTTATCTCAAGCATCTCCGAAAGATGGGACTGCGCTTCCCGGGTCCGGCGCTTAGTCGCTTGACTCAGGGCGAGGCGCGGCAAAACGTAGCCGAAAACCGCAAGGCAAAAGCCAGCCAATAGGGCGAATTGCACCGAGAAGAGCGATCCGAGAAGCGCCCCGCAAGCCGCCCCTATCCAAAGGAGGCGGAAGCGCAGCTCGCAGAATGCCTGAGGGCTCACGGTCTTCGAGCATCCCGCCGCCCGGCAGTGAGCAGAGAACCACCGGCCGCTGCGCGTCTTCAAGGCTCGGCCGCCTCTCGCCCACGGACAAAGGAGCTGGGTGGATTTGGCGTAGAGCTTTCGCGTCAAAAGCTCCAGGGAACCCATGATCCCGCGCGATTCATCACCATCGAGCGCATTTCCCTGAGTCACCGATGAGCCGAGAACCGCCTGACGCCTTTGCAGCTGAGCCTTCTTGCGCCCTTGGATCCACGCCAGGCTGCCTGCAGCCGCACCGCCGCAAAGCCCCGCTCCCAAAGCGCACCCGGTGAAGACGATCGCGTTCATGACACACCTCCCACCGAGAGGCAGCGCTGTACCAGGAAGATGCCCACTGCCTCCATGACCAGGGCAAGAACAAGCAGACCTACACCCAGAACGCTCTGGAAGAACGGCTGAAGGAAGTCTGGGCTCACAAGGGAGAACACCGCAAGGAGCAAAAACGGCATGACTGTGACGATACGGGCCGAAAGCTTCGCCTGAGCCGTTTGGACCTGCAAAGAGCGCTTGAGCGCCAGCTCGTCTTTCACGCTGCGCGCCGCCCGAGCCAACACCGACTTCAGGCTCCCTCCGCTGCGGTGCTGAACATCAAGAGCGGCTATCACGAAGGAAAGCTCGTCCACGGAGTCTTCCTTGCGCAGAAGGGTAAGGGCCTCATCAGCCGAGCCGCCGATCTCCAATACATGGGCGCTCCGTCCGAAAAGCGCACCGAGCCGTCCCGGTATCTCGCAGCTGATCTGCTGGAACGTTTGCATAAGGGTGAAACCGGAATCGAAGCAAGCGCTCATGAGCTCCAAAACATCGGGCACCTCCTCCCGCACTTGGGCGATCTGCCTATCGCGTCCTTGGGCTCCCAACGCAAATGCCACGGCAAAAAGGCAGGCGGTCACTGCAAGAGCGGCCACAAAGCTGCAAGTGAGAACCAACGTGAGCAGAGCCACAACAGCCCCGGCGGCCAGCAGCACCGAAAGAGCTGCGGTCGGGGTGGTGCTCACGCCTTTGGAGAACGCAAGGGATTCCAGCTCGCGGCCAAGCGTTTTCAAGGGAGCCAGGGACTCAAGGCGCCGAGCCAAGGGAAGAAACGGTGCCACCCCTTCTTGCAGGGTGTATTCAGCCAACGACCCTGCAGACACGCCGGCACCACGAGCCTCCAGCACCCGCCGACGACGGCGCCACCATCCGTAAACGCCACCTGCACAAGCTGCGGCAAGGCCGAATGCGCTGCAGGCACTCAGCGCGATGAGCAACAGGTTTGCATCCATTCCCGCACCTCCTCTTCACTCGCGATATTGCGCAGGGAAAGCTCGCTTAACCACTCTGGCGCGCTGAGCCAGCGCCCTTCATCGCTGCCCAACGGGCGCAGATAGATATCTTGGGTCACGCAGCGCCCTTGGACTTGATCGAACGAGAAGGCGACGATGCGGCAAAGGCGCCGGCTGCCGTCTATAGCGCGCTCGGTTTGCACCGCCAGGTCGATGGCGGAGGCGATATTCGCCTCAATGACATCAACCGGCAGGTCAGCCTCGTAACGGACCATTGTGGTCAAACGCGCGATGGCATCGGCAGGGGAATTCGCATGCAACGTGGTCAGGGAGCCATCATGGCCGGTATTCATGGCCTGCAACATATCCAAGGCCTCAGCACCTCGGCACTCCCCCACCACGATGCGATCGGGCCGCATGCGCAGTGCATTGATCACCAGGGAGCGGATGGTTATCTCTCCGAGCCCTTCGGCATTGCGCGGCCGTGCTTCCAGGCGCACCACATCAGGGTGCTCCCAAAATCGCAGCTCTGCGGAATCCTCTATGGTCACGATGCGCTCTTGAGGTGGAATCACACAGGAAAGCGCATTGAGCAACGTGGTCTTTCCGCTGCCGGTGCCCCCACAGACCGCAATGCTCTTGCGGCCGCATACCGCCCAGCGAAGGAACTGGGAGACGGCCGGCTCCACCGAACCGCTCTTCTCCATCTCATCTAAGGTGATGACATGATCGCTGAACTTCCTTATGGTCACGCTTGGGCCGTCCATCGCCACCGGAGGCACCACCGCGTTCACGCGGTACCCCTGGGGTGTGCGGGCATCCACCATGGGCGAAGCCTCATCTATGCGCTTGCCCAGCGGGCCTAAGATCCTATCGATCAGCGCACGCAGCTCCTGTTCGCTTGCGAAGCTGCGATCGCACTGCTCCAAGATGCCGTTGCGTTCGATGAAGATGCGATTGGTACCATTCACCGCGATCTCTGTGATGGATTCGTCGCTCAGAAGATCCTCTATCACGCCGAATCCAAAGATCATCGCCAGCAGCTTCTCGGTGAGCTGCTCTCGCAGGCCATCGGAAACCGCGACCCAATCAGGTTCCTGGAAGATACGACGGCAGGAACTGCGCACCTCACCACGGGCGTAGTCGGGGTTTTCTTGGGTGAGCTGTGCCAACCGCTCCACGGAGACATCTTGCTGAAGGGCGCCTCGCAAACGCTCCAACAGCTCGCCGAATCCCGGCGCCGCCGGCGTTTCCAGAGCCGCACCCGCCTGTTGCACGCGATTGCAAAGGCCCATGGTCACTCCTCATCCTTCCGGTGTTGACGGCGATGGCCCCTGCGCCAACGGCGAAGGAAACCCGCATCCTCCGGCATGGTCAGCGCAGGGCGCTCGCCGCCCGGCAAAAGGGAATCCATCATGGCGTCAACGCTGCGCGCGAATTCGTTGCGCGATTCATAAAGCTCCATGGCAGCCCCTCCAGCCAAGCATTCCTCAACCTCATAACCCCCTTCTCGCAGCTCAAATACAGAAGCTCCCTGAAGCAGGGCAGAAACATCCAAAGCCGTGAACGGAGCGTTCTTCACACAGCGGTTGAGGGCGAATCGGAATGGCACCGACGGAATGCCGCAGCGTTCGCAAAGCTCCAGGGCATGGCGGCAAGCGCGAAGCGAAGAACTGCGCTGGTCTACGAGGAAAAGCGTAAGGGCGCTTCGCTCCAGAAGGGAGGCATGAAGCTCGGTCCAAGACGAGCCGGTGTTCACGATGATCACATCGAAGCAACCCTCCAGCTCATCGATGAGCGCAGGGATGGCCGAAGCGATGACCTCACCGGTCTCTGCCCTGTCAGGGCACGGGAGCACGGTGAAGTTCGATGGACTCTGACAAAGCTGCTCTTTCAAACCGGGCTGAGCGAGCGCCTTGTCCACGCCGGGGATTTCTTCGCCGCCCACCATGGCAGCAGCATCGCCGAATTGGAGGTCGCAATCGAAGAGCAGAGTGCGAAAACCGCGGGCGCAGGCACTCAGCGCCATCATGGTGCACACGGCGCTTTTCCCAACGCCGCCGCTTCCACTCACCACCGGCAAGAGGAAGCCCTTATGGCGCACCTCGGCAAGCAACGAACCCGTCTGTCCGCCCGCGGCAACGGCGGGACTCTGCATCAGGGAATCACTGGGAAGCGAGAGCTGTGGCTTGAACCCCCTGGATGCACGTGCCGACGAGCCATGGGCTTTGGACTTCATCTCCCCATAGCGACGGATGAACGAGCGCCCTTCAAGCACCTCGTCAATCGCCGCGGTGCGGGCACGGCTGTAAAGGGAGCCGCAGCCATCGAAGGTCACAAGGCAAACGCGAGCATCGGGCCTGTCGCTTTTAAGGGTGGCGGCGAGGTTTATGGCATCTATGTCATTGCAGGAGACGACCCACACCTCTTTGATCTGCGGCTGGCAGCCGATCGCTTGACGGGCTTCCATGGCCCCCGAGTAAAGGCCAAGCCATTCCTGGGCATCCAACACCTCCCCATCAAGCCCAACAAGCTGGGGATTGCGACAGCTTTCCTCGTCCAAGCACAGCGCTATGGTCTTATTCATCACGGGTTTCTCTTTCTCCTTGGTCGCCGGGAAGGGCGAAGTACAGACTGGTTCTTTGGGAAGCGGCGATGACCTCTTGGGCCTTCTCGGCATCTATGGCCAAGGTAACCCAGCCCGTATCGGCCACCACAGAAGACGACCCGTCGGCCGTGGAGCTGTCGAGCACCAGGACATCGCTTGCCAACACCGAAGTGGACGTATCACCTGAGGCGTAGAGGTTCACGCGCATGCCGGGAGCCAAGGTTCCGCCCACAGCCTGCACGGTCTTCACCGGAACGCTGATCGCCTGCTTGCCAGCCGGCACTTCCAGCGCATCATGCTGTCTCTCGAATCGCTTCGCGCTCACCACTTCGCCCTTGAGGATCGGAGACGATGCAGTCTCGCCGAAAACCTCGGCTCCGTCTTGCACCGCCCCTTCAGGCAGCAATCCCGCAATCCAAAGCTTCGTTTCCACCGCAGAAGCATCCAATCGCTCACCAGCGGCGATGTCTCTTTTGGCCACGCATACTTCCACCTGCTCGCCGCCGTAGCGGGCAAGCTCCTCAGCCCGGGCCGCATCGGCTTCGCGCTGAAGGGCGATCATGAATAACACGATGCAGAGTGCGCAGATGGACCCGCACACTCCCGCGATGACCGTAAGGCGTTTCTGCTTCATCAACCCTCCTCGTTTTGCCGAATGAAGGGCAGTATGACAGGCCGGTATCCTCACTTGGACATACAGGTTGCACCATCGATTCCGAGTTCTCTAACGTGGATCGGCCCGTTGCTTACAGACTTCTGACAAACCTGCACCCCAAACCTCCCGAGCCATCAACGGGAATTTGCCCGTGATTCGAAGGCCTAACGCAGCGGAAGGAGAATAGCCAGGTTATGGCAAAGGTGGTGCAGGCGGCTTTTGAATCGCCACGGAAGCCGCGCACTGTGAATTGCAGTTTTCCCCAACTTGTGGGAAACTGAACAACGCTGAAAAGCCCATGGTCGAGTGGCGCAGCGGGAGCGCAGGTGCCTTACAAGCACAAGGTCGGGGGTTCAAATCCCTCCTCGACCACCATAAAACGCCAATGCCCCTACACTGGGGCATTTTCTTTTCCTAGAGCGTCACCCGGATTTGAACCCCGCGAACCCCGCGAGAGTTCGACAGCCCTCACCTAACCTTCCTCGGCGAGATCCAGAAGCTCCTGGCGGGAATGTACGCCGCACTTGGTGTAAATGCGCCGCAAGTGCGTGTCCACCGTGCTCTTCGCGATGACCAGCTCCTGGGCGATGCGCTCATTGGTGCGCCCCCGCAAAGCGAAGGAGAGTATCTCCGACTCGCGCGCCGAGAGCCCAAAGCGCTTGGTCAGGCGCTGGCAAACCTCATCGAACGTGTCGTATTTCGTCACCAAAGACGAAAGGGCGTCGAAATCGCGCTCCGTGAATAGGAAGATGTAAGCCACCAAGGCAAGCAGGCCGCTTGCCGCCGCCAACAGCAGCACGGTGGCTGCGGAGGCCCAATCTGCCCCCATGGCAACATCGGCAATCAGCGCACCGATGAGTTGACCTGCGAAAAGCGCGGTGAACCCCCAGGAGAATTCCACGGCGCAGTCACCGCCGCTCAACTTCGCCATCTCAATGAAAAGCACCACCATGACCGCCATGAGGCCCAAATATCCCGCCAGCACCACAGCTTGTCCCTGCAAGAACGTTCCCGCAAGCTGGGGAAGCGGCACGATGAGCACGCCGGCCATCATGAGAAGTATGGCAAGCCGATAGCTGCTGTTCAACGCCTGGCTGCGCTTGATGGTTCGGGAAAGCAGAAGCGAAAGGCTGCCCAACAGAAACGACCCGAACAGCACTAAGGCCAAGCGGTAAAAAGCCGGAGCCGTTGCCTGGGAGATGCCATAAGGACCGATGAGCCCGAAGGCCACGCCGAAGCAGAACGTCCCTCCCAGAATGCGAAACGAAAGGTCCTGCAACCGTGAAGCGGGCAAAAGCTGCACCGTCTCGGCCCCTTGCTGCGCCTGACGCGGGGGAACGGCAATATTCACCACGCTTCCAAGGGGAAGGATGCGTGTGACGACCAGGAACCACTCCGAGCTATCCAAAAGCGAGATGAGCAGGCAAAGCAGCGCCCCCACCAATAACCCCAAGAACACTTCGGGCACCGCGTCGCTGGTCGCGGCGCTGCCAAATGTGCGCCCCCAAGCCGTGAGCAGCAGGGCGCTGGGAACACCCACCAACAAGCCCTGGACGATAGCAAGAGGAATTCCACCTTCGGGGATGAAAACAAGCAAGAGCGACCCAGCGGCAACCACCACCGCATAGACATAGAGCAGCGGGCGGCTGAAGAGGCGGTCGATCCGTTGAGGGGCGAAAATGCGCACAAGCGCGAAACCGATGACAAGGGAGACGAGCGTTGCCAGCAAATCCACGTTCTGAATGAGCGCTTCGCTGTCGCTGGCAGCAGCCCCGGTCCCAAAAAAAACGATGACGAAGAGGAATGCCTGGTTGCAAGCGAAACCGACGATGCGGCGTGCGGAGAGATCGCGCCGTGGCGCCTTAACCTCTTCTATTCTCACCGGCGTATCTGCCACAAAAACCAAGCCATCCTCTGCCCGCATCGTAATATAGCGTAATAGAACCCGTCGCTTGACGGGTTCTATTCTAGTAGAGATGGCTTCTTTGTTATAGCTGCCCGGTGCAGCGAAGCGGTTCTGTGAACTGAAGCGCCGCTTCGCCCAAGCGCAGTGCCCTACCCGGCATGCACAGCGTTCTGGCCGCCTTAAGATGCGCTCGGAGCCACGACGCGTACGGCACCGGCTTATTCGACGTTAACCGGCTCTTCTTTCTTCTCCGCGGCAGCCACGCGCTTCACCTTGCGCACCTTAGGCTTGGATTCTTCTGCAGGCTCGCTCGATTCTGCAGCACTGGCATCCGATTCGTCTTCCACATCTTCCGCCGCCTCCAAGGCCGCCTGAGAAGGAGCGCTTTCGCCGTCCTCGCCTTCTGCCTTGACCACGTTGTCGGCCTCGTCTTTCTTCTTCTTACCATCCTTCATACCCGCACGCAGATTGCTCACGGTTTTGCCGATGGCCGAGCCCAGCTTCGGGAGGTTCTTCGGCCCGAAGATCAGAAGGACCACCACCAAGATGATTACGAATTCCCATCCACCCATGCCGAGGAATTTCATAGCATACACCCGCTTTCGTTGCGTCGATCGCTTTCAGAATGCGGCTATTGTGACATGGAAAAGCGTCGGTGCGCTATAGGGCAAAACCATGAAACCCCAGGTGAATCTGTCGTGCAAATTGAGTATTCCGGTTTTTCCCTCGAAACCGATAGACGAGACGTCATTCACAAAGCAGGTTTCACTAAAGAGATCAGCTTCGCATCATCACACGACACGAAGGACGGGAGGGTGCTCACAAAGCGAGTTCCGCGGCCGAAGGCAAGGACTGTTTGAGCGACTGAGCGCCCTCCCGTCCTTCGCGCTGTTAAGCAGACGCGTCGATGCGCTAACTTGCCACCCGCGTGGTCAAAAACACCTTCCAGTTTGACTATTCCGCTGCATTTCCAACCGCTTTGCTCTGCACCAAAATTCGCGACCTGGGGTTTTGTCGCCAGACACCCCCATCGGACCCGCTTTTAGCACTCAAAAGCTCAGACTGGAGGGGGTTTTTGACCACGGATCCCTCGCGCAGCTTCGCATCATCACACGACACGAAGGGTGGGAGGGTGCTCACAAAGCGAGTTCCGCGGCCGAAAGCAAGGACTATTTGAGCGACTGAGCGCCCTCCCGCCCTTCACTTAAGCAACGATGTTGACCAAGCGGCCTTTCACCACGATGACCTTGCGCGGCTCCTTACCCCCGAGGGCGCGCCCCACTTCCTGGAGCGCAGCGGCCTTCACGTCGTCTTCCGAAGCATCAGCTGCCACGGTGATGCGGCCCTTCACCTTGCCGTTTATCTGCACCGCCAGCTCCACCTCGTCGGATTTCGCCTGCTCAGGGTCGAAGGTGGGCCAAGGTTGATCGTGGATGGAGCCTTCGCCGCCCAAAGCATCGTGCCAAAGCTCTTCAGCCCAGTGCGGGGCGATAGGCGCCATGAGCTTCACCAGCACCTCGGCCACGTCGCGGCAAAGCGGACCGCCGGTCTCGCAATTCACGCGATGCTCTGCCGGGCGCACCCGCAGGAAAGTACCAGCGGCATTGGTGAGCTCCATAATGGCGGCCAGCGCAGTGTTGTAGTTGTTGCGCTCTATGTCATCGGTCACCTTGCCCACCACGCGATGGCGTTCGCGCTTCATCTCCATCGCCAGCTTATGGGCGTTTTCGGCAGGGGCCTCGGGGTCGAAAAGCGTCTTCTCGCCGGCGCTGCCAACCAGGTCGTACACGATGCGCCACAGGCGGTTCAAGAACTTATACATGCCCGCCAGGCCATCCTCGCTCCACATCTTCTCCTTGTCGGGCGGCCCCATGAACAGCATGGTGGCCCGCACCGCATCGGCACCATAGCCGGCAATCATCTCCTCGGGCGAAACCACATTGCCCTTGGACTTGCTCATCACGTCGCCATGCTCGTCAAGCACCATGCCCTGGCAAAGCAGGTTGGTGAACGGCTCATCGAAATCGAGCATCCCCTCGTCGCGCAGCACTTTCGTGAAGAAACGCGAGTACAGCAGATGCAAGATGGCATGCTCGATGCCGCCGATGTATTGATCCACCGGCATCCAGGCATTGGCTTTGGACGAATCGAACGCGCGCTCGTGGTTGTGAGGATCGGTATAGCGCATGTAATACCAGCTGGAGCATGTGAACGTGTCCATGGTGTCGGTCTCGCGCCGAGCCGGGCCGCCGCACTGGGGGCAGGTGCAGTGCACGAATTCCTCGTGGGTGGCCAGGGTCTCCCCGGCCCCGAGGTCTATCTCCTCGGGCAGCAGCACCGGCAGATCCTCATAGGGCACCGGCACCACGCCGCACTGAGGGCAATGGATGGCCGGAATGGGATTTCCCCAATAGCGCTGGCGGCTGATCAGCCAGTCGCGCAGACGGAACTCCACCTTGCGCTTGCCGCGGCCGGCGCGCTCAAGCTCGGCCACAATGGCTTCCTCGCCCGCGGAATGCTTGCCGCCCTTCATGCCGGTGAACGGGCCAGACTGGACCAGGATACCTTCGGCGGCATAGGCCTCGGGCCAATCCACCTCGGTAACCACCCGGTCAGGCTGGTCTTTCAGCTGCGGGTAAAGCGGGTCGTCCTCATTCAGGATGATGGGGATGATAGGCAAGTCGTACTTGCGAGCGAACTCGAAGTCGCGCTGGTCGCCGCAGGGCACCGCCATCACAGCGCCGGTGCCGTAGTCGGCCACTACGTAGTCGGCCACCCAAACAGGCACCTGCTGGCCATTCACGGGGTTGATGACATAGCGACCCGTGAACACGCCGTGTTTCTCGTGGTCGCCCTGAGCGCGCTCCACAGCGGTGATCTTCTTCGCTTCCTCCACCAGCTCCATCACTGCGGCCTCTTGCTCCGTTCCCGCCACCAGGTCCGCCAAACCCGGGTATTCCGGAGCCAAGACGAAGAAGCTGCACCCGAACAGCGTGT
>CAZKKN010000020.1:0-16216 GCA_964553375.1 uncultured Eggerthellaceae bacterium
AAGGGGCATATGAAGGTGCACCGGGAAGTTTATGCGCGGAGTAGGTTACGGCGATCGGCAGATCGCCGTAATTTAGAGCCGTAACCCTAGAGGGCTGCGGCGTCTTCGTCGCCCTTCTGCAGGGCGGCTACGCCTTCATCGTAGAGGGATTGAATCTGATTGCGCTGTTCCTCAAAGGCCGCGCTGTCAAATGATCCGCTCTCCACCTGAGCATAAAGATCGATATAGCCATCAAGGGCTTCCTGCAACTTGCTAACACCATCGGAGTAGCTCTGCTGGATGTCCTTCAGTGCATCGGGAGCCTCCAGCTGGGAGATCTTCGCCAAAGTGCGCGAAGCATTGTTTGCCTGGGTGCGCATATTCACAAGGTCGCCACCAGAGACCGCCTCGACGAAAGCGTCAAGCTGACCGGTGGCCTCATCCATGATCTGATTCACTTGGGACATGTAGGCGCGATTGGCCTGCTGCTCGGTATTCCCGCCGCTGGGTTGAGAGGCGCAACCCGTCAAAACCGCCGCACAAAGGAGGATTCCAGCAAGGGCCATAGTTGATGCTGCGATTAATTTGCGTTTCATCCGCTCGCCTTTCGGTTGTTCGTCTTTCGGTTCGTCAGAGATCCTTCGAAACGATGTCGGCAACACCATACCATCCTTTGCATCTCTAAGACCAGTTCGATGTTTCGAACCCACAGGATTATCGCTTCATCGCGGGAAGGGGCAAGCAATGGGACAACGGACCAGCGGGGAAGGCCGGGGCAATGGAGCATCGGGGCAACAGCCGCCAGGACATCAAGGCCGGTAGTATGTCGCAACCACTAGGGCGTTGAGGGCGGCGATGTGTCGCCACCTGGATTGCTTCCGGGATTATTGGGGTCGCCACCGGGATCGGTGCCGGGATTGCCTCCGGTGTTACCGCCATCGCCGCCTGGATTCTCGGGAGGCGTAACCGGCTGAGCGGGCCCGCTGGGCTCCTGATCAGAGGGCTTCTTCTCGTCATCCTCGTTGGGATCGACCGCCTCTTCGCTCTTCTTTTGGGTCGTGTCCTCGCCATAGTACTTGGAGATGCTGGAGATGTGGTATTTCTCGTCCTCGTAGGACTTGTACTCGGGGAATTTCTCCTTCTTGAAGTCCTGAACCGCCAGCTTCTCATCGGCCATAACGGCAGTGGCGAAAGTGCGGAACACATCGGCGCACGAGCCTGTGGGCACAGCATCTTCATTGGTGGGATCGCCCACCCAGATGGCAACGGCGAACTGGGGCGTGAAGCCTACGAAGGAGATGTCCTTGTAGTCTTCGGAGGTTCCCGTCTTGCCTGCCACCGGCTGGCCGTTGGAAAGCGCGGCGGCGGTACCGGTACCACCTGTGACCACGCCTTTCATCACTTCCTGAATCGCATAGGCCTGCTCGGGGGTAAGCACGCGCTGCGCCCGGGCCTCGGGATTGCTGTCGTCCATGATCAGCGCGCCTTCGCGATCCTCGATCCTGGTGATAGCGCAAAGGTCGTGGCGCACGCCGCCGTTGGCGATGGTGGCCACGGCGTTGGCAAGCTCGAGGGGCGTAACATTCTGAACGCCCAAGGTGAGGGTGGCTTTGGCTTCATCCTCGAAGAGATCCGACGTAACACCCAAATCGTAGGCTGTCTGCGCCACATCATCCACGCCGATGGAAGAGATAAGGCGCACGAATCCCGTATTGGAGGAAACGGCGAAAGCGCCCGAGATATTGCGGGTGCCGTAGCTGGCATTGCCGTAATTCTCCAACGTATAGCCGTCAATGGTGGCCGGCGAGGTGCAATCCACGTAGGTCTTGGTGGGATCGATCCCCTTCTTCACAGCGGTGGCCAGGGTGAACGTCTTGAAAACCGAACCGCAAGGCCGGCCGCCGCCGCCCTGGCCCGTCGCAAGATTCACCTGACTGGTGTCGTAATCCGAGCCGCCCACCAGGGCCTGCACGTTGCCGGTTTCGGGATCAACCACCGCCATGGCCACCTCCATGGAATCGCTGCCCATGGAGTCGCGCTTGGCACGGCATGCCTCTTCAGCAGCATTCTGGCGCTCTATGTCGAGGGTGGTATAGACCTTCAAACCGCCTTTGAGGATGTCTGCCTCGGAGAGGTCGTAATCGTTGTAAAGGAGCTCGCGCACGTAGCTGGTGAAATAGGGGTAGGCCACGATGCCGTCATCGGTTATCTCCTTGGGATTGAGGCTCAAAGGCGCGGCCACGGCCTGGTCATGCTCCTCTTGGCTGATGACGCCCTCGGTGAGCATGCGCCCAAGCACCGCATTGCGGCGCTCCGTAGCCTGGGTGGGATATTGCAGCGGGTCGTTGTAGGTGGGCGATTGGGGGATGCCCGCCAGAAGCGCCGCTTCGGGAAGCGTGAGCTCGGAGGCATGCTTGGAGAAGTAGCGCTGGGCCGCTGCTTCGGCTCCATGGGCCCCGGCGCCGAAGTTGATGGTGTTCAGATACATCAGAAGGATCTGGTCTTTGGAATACATCTTCTCCAGCTGCAGCGCGATATAGGCCTCGCGCACCTTGCGCTTGATGGAGATGTCGTCCATCTCATCGGCCAAAATGGTGTTGCGCACGAACTGTTGGGTGATGGTGGAGGCGCCCTCGAGGGAACCGCCGGTGATATTGTTCACCAGGGCGCGCATCACGCCGAAGTAATCGATGCCCGCATGCTCGTAGAAGCGGGCGTCCTCGGTGGCGATGATGGCCTGGGAGAGGAGCGGGCTGATCTGGGACATCTCCACGGGCTCGCGGTACTCCAGCTGGAAGCGTGCAAGCACCGTTTCACCATCGGCCGCGTAGACGTAAGTGGGCATGGAGGTATTGAAAGCGTCGGCTTTCTCGTAGTCCGGCAGGTCCCGCATCCAGGAGTTGAGCAGGGCAAACGCGCCAAGAACCAAACCAAGGAGGATGATGAGGATCACAGCGAAGACGCTGAGCACGCCAGCTGACTTGCGACCCTTATTCACGCCCAAGCGGTTTTTTGCGGAACGAGAACCCAATTGACCTCCTGCTAACCTGCAACGGCGGCTATTGTAGCACCTCGATCAAGGGATGCCCCATCTTCACATTCTTGTTGAGCTACCGTTGTGAGACCACCTTATGATACTTGCTTCTGGGCAGCTTCATAAAATTCTTCATCGGTATCCAAAGCTTCAACAACAACCTTGAGCTGCTGGGCAACCGCCTTGCGGCCGGTGCCCCCCTGGGTGAGGCGGGCATCGGCGATGGCCCGCAGGTCGCACAGGGCGAGGATGTCCTCTTCGAAAAGCTCGTTTTCCCGGCGGTAGTCCTGGAGCGTCAGATCCTCCAAGCCGCATCCGCGCTCGTCGCAAAGACGAACCAGATGGCCCACCACCTCATGGGCCCGGCGGAAAGGCAGCCCTTTCTTGGCGAGGTAATCGGCGATATCGGTGGCGGCCAGATACCCTTGCTTCACGCTTTCCAGCATGGCCTCCTCATTCACCGTCATGGTGGAGATCATGCCTGCCATGCAACGATAGCAATCCTGGAGGGTATCGGCAGCGTCGATGGCGCCTTCCTTGTCTTCTTGGAGGTCCTTGTTATAAGCCAAGGGCAGCGACTTCAGCGTGACGAGCAGCGCCACCAAATCCCCCACAACCCGGCCGGTCTTTCCGCGGATGAGCTCCGCGAAGTCGGGGTTCTTCTTCTGGGGCATGATGGAGGAGCCGGTGGAGAAGGAGTCGGCCAAGGTGATGAAGCCGAACTCGCTTGTGGACCAGAGCACCACCTCTTCGGCGAGGCGGGAGAGATGCACGCAGGAAACCGAAGCCGCGTACGAGAGATCCAGCAGGAAATCCCGATCAGAGACTGCATCCAGGGAGTTCTCGCTCACCCGGGAAAAACCCAGGGCGGAAGCTGTGGCTTGGCGGTCGAGCGGATAGGTGGTTCCCGCCAGCGCCGCCGAGCCCAAGGGACTCACGTCGGCGGCATCGAACGCCTGGGCGAGGCGTTTGAAATCCCGGGCGAACATGTGGGCGTAAGCCAGCAGGTGATGGGCGAGGAACACCGGCTGGGCATGCTGCATATGGGTATAACCGGGAAGCAGGGTGTCTTGATGCTGCTTCGCCTGATCGATCAGAACCCGACGCAACGCCAAATTGGCACCCATGAGGTCTGCGCAACGCCGCTTGGCATAGAGACGCGTATCGGTAACCACCTGGTCGTTGCGGGAACGGCCGGTATGCAGGCGGGCGCCGGCTTCGCCTATATCGGCGATGAGCTGCTTCTCAATGGCCATATGGATGTCTTCATCGTTGATGTCGAAGACGAACTGGCCGGCCTCGATGCGCTCCTGGATGGCATCGAGTCCCTTAACGATAGCGGCTACATCCTGAGGGTCGATGATCCCCTGGTCGCCCAGCATGATGGCGTGGGCCTTAGAGCCGGCGATATCTTGGGCATAGAGCTGCTTGTCCACGGGAAGCGACGCACCGAAGCGCTGGGCGAATTCGCCCACCCCTTCAGTGAACCGACCAGACCACAGTGCCATAGATCCTCCTGTCCTAACAAGGCGCCTTAGGCTTTAGGCCTTATGGTGCTGCAGGCGGTTTTCGGCCCACGTCTTCATGGAAAGGGCGTTCAGCTCGATGAATCCGGCCGATGACTCGTGGTTGAATTGGTCGCCTGTATCGTAAGTTGCCAGCTCATAGCTGTAAAGCGAATAGTCGCTGCGACGACCCACCACAGTGCAGGTGCCCTTGTAGAACTTGCAGCGCACCGTACCCGTAACGCAGTCCTGGGTGGCGTTGATGAAACCATCGAGGGCCATCTTGAGCGGCCCGAACCAAGCACCGTAGTAAACCTGCTCGGCCCACTTCTGCTCGATGCCCAGCTTATAATGCAGCACCTCGCGCTCGAGGCACATGTCCTCCAGGGCGCGATGCGCCGTGATGAGCGCCAGAGCGGCAGGCTGCTCATAGCACTCGCGGCTCTTCACTCCCACCAGGCGATTCTCAATCATATCCAGACGGCCGAAGCCGTTGCGCCCGGCGATGTCATTGAGCTTGTAGATGATGTCGATGAAGGACTCCTTCTTGCCATCCAAACCGCAGGGAATGCCCTTGCAGAATTCGATCTCCACATACTGGGGCTTGTTCGGGGCGGTTTCCGGCGAGTCGGTCATGGTGTAGATGTCCTCAGGCGGCTCATTCATGGGGTCTTCCAACACGCCGCATTCGATGGCGCGTCCCCACAGGTTGTCGTCGATGGAGTAGGGCTTATCGGCGGTAGTGGGCACCTCCACCCCGTGGGCAGCGGCCCATTCCATCTCCTCGGGGCGCGTCTTAAAGGGCCACTCGCGCACCGGGGCGATGATCTTCAGCGTGGGATCGAGGAGCATGATGGATGTCTCGAAGCGCACCTGGTCGTTGCCCTTGCCCGTGCAGCCATGGGCGATGTATTTGGCCCCGTGCTTGTGGGCTATGTCCACCAGATGCTTGGTAATGACCGGCCGAGACAGGGCGGAGAGCAGCGGATATTTATTCTCGTAAAGGGCATTGGCACGCACGGCATCGGTGAGGTATCCCTCCACGAATTCCTCGCGCATGTCCACTACATAGCACTCGCTGGCACCGGTGCGCAGAGCCTTCTGTCGCACGGCCTCAAGGCCTTCGTGCTCCTGACCCACCTCGCCCACAACCGCGATGACATCGAGGTTATGCTCGTCGATGAGCCATTTGATGCAGATGGACGTATCAAGACCACCCGAGTAAGCCAATACTACCTTCTCTTTTTCCGCCATGGTTCTTCCTTCCTTATCGAAACCGCGCTTTAGCGCGATAAAGTTACTGTTGCCAGCGTTATTCTACAGCAGAGCCGCCAGACGCGAGACCATCACATCCACATCTTCACGAGCGCAAACCAGGGGCGGCAGGAAGCGCAGGGTATGAGGGCCTGCGGCGTTGAGCAGGAGGCCTTGGTCAAGGGCGGCAAGCACCACGGCATTGGCATCCAGGTCCTGGGCGAGGTCGCAAGCCACCATGAGGCCGCGGCCGCGAACCTCGGTTACAGCCGGCAGTTGGGCCAGACGCTCCTGAAGGTACGCTCCCACCTGGGCCACGCTTTGGGCGATGGACTGCTCTTCGATGGTCTTGAGCACGCAGCGGGAAGCGGCGATGGCCAGATTGCTGCCGCCGAAAGTGGAGCCGTGAACCCCGGGCTCGAAGACCGCTGCAACCGATTCCCTGGCAGCGCAGGCCCCCATGGGCACCCCGCCGGCGATACCCTTGGCCATGGTGACCACATCGGGGGTGACCGAACCGTGCTGGAAGGCGAAAGGATAGGTGCCGCAGCGATAGATGCCGCACTGGACCTCGTCGAACATAAGCAGCGCATCATGCTCGTCACACAGATCGCGGCAAGCTACCAGATACTCATCACTGAGGGGATGCACGCCGCTTTCCCCTTGGATGGGCTCCAGTAGAACACCGCATATATGCTCGCCGCTTTGGGAGAAAAGCTGCTCCAAGGCGGCGATATCGTTGGGGGGCACTGCCAGGAAGCCATCGGGCAGGGGCTGGAAGATCTCCTGCTTGACCGGCTGGGCTGTGGCCGCCAAGGTGGCAAGGGTGCGCCCGTGGAAGCTGCGCTCCATCGTGACTACCAGACGCTTTTCCGGCGTAAGGGCGCGGGTACGTCCCTGGAGGCGCGCGAGCTTGATGGCGCATTCGTTGGCCTCCGCACCGGAATTGGCGAAGAACGTCTGCCACGGCTCGGCCTGCGGTCCCTGGCGCAGGTTCAACAGCGAGGAGAGGTGCTGGGCAAGCTCTCCGCGGCCTTCGATATAGTAGTAGTTGCTCACATGGATGAGCTTCGCGGCCTGGTCGGAGATGGCGCTGACCAAGGCTGGATGGCAATGGCCCAGGCTGATGACGCCAATGCCGCCGATGAAATCCAGATAGGGTTTGCCCTGGTCGTCGAAGACATACATGCCCTCACCGCGCACAAGCTCCACTGGCTTGCGGCCGAAGGTGTGCATCACATAAGCGTCCTCGAGCGTTTTCTCTTCTTCAAAACCCATTTTCGTCTCCTCTATCTTCGCGGGAAACCCCACCGGCGCCGATGGGCTCTCGCGCATCGGTCGCAGGCTCTCGGGCTCCCAGCAAGGCGTTTATTTGTTCTCTAGAAGCTTAGCGGCGAAATTGCCCAAAGGACCATGGACGACCTCGCCACCGGTTTCGTCGGCATAGACCGCCGTGCCCACGCCGGCAAGCGTGAGCATCTCCAGCAGGATGGCGTGGGGGATGGTGCCGTTGATGATGTAGGCACTGGACACGCCGCCCTCCAAAGCGTGGATGCAAGAGCGCAACTTGGGGATCATTCCCGACGAAAGCGTACCGGAGGCAACGAGCTCCTGGGCCTCTTCCAAGGTCATGCGCGATACCAAGCTATCCTTATGGTCGAAATCGAGATAGAGCCCGTCCACATCGGTGAGGAAGAGGATCTTCGCCGCATCGGTGGCGGCAGCGATCTCGCCCGCCATCACGTCGGCGTTGACGTTGCAGTATCCGCCGTCGTTACCGATGGCCACCGAAGCGATGACCGGGATGTAGTCGTCGTCTATGAGGTCTTGGAGCAGCGAGCCGTTGATGCGCTTGATGCGGCCCACCCGGCCAAGCTCCTCGCTGGCGGGCTCGGCGATAACGGTGCCACCGTCTATGCCGTTCACACCCACGGCGATGTTGCCGTGCTCGTTGAGGGCGCGGACGAGTTCCTGGTTCACCTTCCCCGCCAAGATGGTGCGCACCACCTCCATGGCTTCATCGGAGGTAACACGCTGGCCGTCTTTGAATTCCACGGGCAGCCCAGCCACCTCCATGGCCCGGGTGATGTCCTTACCGCCGCCATGGACGATGATAGGGTTCACGCCGACGGTCTTCAACAGCACTATGTCGGCCATCACATCGGCACGCAACTGTGGGTCCACCATGGCGGCCCCACCGTATTTGATCACGATGGTCTTGCCCGTGATATTCTTAATCCAAGGTAATGCCTCAGCAATGACCTGGGCCGATTCCTTATCGGCCAAGCCGTTGGGTCGAGTCTCTTTCGAAAGTTTCATGTGCGGTAATCTCCGTTTATCGTGATGTAATCATGCGAGAAGTCGCATGTGAACATTGTGGTGGATGAGGTGCCTGCGCCCAGATCGATGAAAAGATCGATCTCTGGACGCTCGAATCGTCGCAGCGCCTCTTCCTCGCTGAACGGCAATGCCAGCCCTTCACGGCAAACGGGGATGCCCATAATATCGATGGCCACATCCTGCTGACGGAACCGGGCACCGGAGCGTCCCGCTGCAGCGGCGATGCGGCCCCAATTGGCATCGTGACCGAAGACGGCCGTTTTCACCAGGGGGGAATTGGCTATGGTACGGGCGACGGCATCGGCGTCTTCATCGCTGGCCGCACCGGCCACACGCACGGTAACAAGCTTGGTCGCCCCTTCGCCATCGGCGGCCATGGCACGGGCGAGAGCGAGGCAAACAAGGTAGAGGCCCTCCTGGAAAGCGGCCATGGCGTCGCTTCCCGGGGCGAAATCCGCACTGCCGGGTGCCGCTGCGCCGCTGGCCAAAAGGAAGCAGCTGTCGTTGGTGGAAGTGTCGGAATCCACGGTGATCTTGTTGAAGGTGCGCTTCACCGCCCCAAGGAGCGCCATGCGCAAATCCGGTGCCCCCACAGGGGCATCGGTGGTGATGCAGGCGATCATGGTGGCCATGTTGGGCATGATCATGCCCGAGCCCTTGGCCATACCGCCAATGGTGAACGTGCATCCAGGATAGCCGATGGGCTCCCCAGAAAACGCCACCGCCGCCTCTTTGGGATGGGTGTCAGTGGTCATGATGGCTTTAGCGGCTTCAGCTCCCCCGTTTTCGGAAAGAGCGTCCCGAGCTGCGGGGATGCCCGCCTCGAAAGCCTCCATGGGCAGATGCACGCCAATGACGCCAGTGGAGGCAACCAAAACCTCGCTGGCAGGGCAGCCCAAAGCCTCGCTCACCAAAGCGGCTGTGGCCTGGGCGTCTTCAATGCCCCGCTGGCCCGTGGCCGCATTGGCCACTCCGGAGTTCACCACCAAAGCGCGGGCGGTGCCATAGGAATCGCCTTCGAGATGCTCGCGGCTAACCGTCACCGGCGCCGCGCAGAAGACATTCTGGGTGAAGGTGGCAGCACAGGGACATGGTTCATCGGCCACCACCAGGGCGAGGTCGTTGCGAGCCGGATCCCGGCGAAACCCCGCGTGAATGCCCGCCGCGCGAAACCCGCGCGCAGAGGTCACCCCACCCGCTTCAAGAACGGTGAACATCTCGCTTTGTGGCTGGTTAGTAGTCATGATCGCTCGCTTTTACCTTTATTCCCGTTTATCTCCATGCTACACCGGAAGCCCTGCGGATTCCAAGCCGGCGGTCTCCGGCAGGCCGAAGACGATATTAGCGCATTGAACCGCCTGGCCAGCAGCGCCTTTGCACAGGTTGTCTATGGTGCCTGTGGCTATGAGGGAGCCGGTACGCTCATCGGCCACGATGGCCACCTGAGCCCTGTTTGTGCCCGCCACCGCCGCGGTGCGCGGTTGAGAGCCCTCCGGCAGCACCGAGACGAAGCCCGCGTTGCCATAGAAATCCTCATAGACCTGCTGAGCCTGCTTTTGAGTAACCCCTGGCACTGCAGGCAAGGTCACCGTGGAAAGGATACCCCGCTTGAAGGGCCCCAGATGAGGCGTGAAAACCAAGCGGTCGGGAATATTGAGGATCTGCTCTATCTCGGGCGTATGGCGATGGGAGGCAACCCCATAGGCTTGGACGTCCTCGTCAGCGAAACAGAAATGGGTGCGCTGGCTGGCCTTCTTGCCCGCCCCGGTCACACCGGAAACGGCGTCGGCCACCACGATTCCCGAACCCACCAAGCCGCCGCGCAGAGCCGGAGCCGCCGCCAATGAAGTGGCCGTGGGGTAGCAGCCAGCGCAAGCCACGAGCACACCGCGACCCTCCTTGTGCTGCTGAGCCGCCTGAGCGAGCCCTTCGGGAAATAGCTCTGGTAAGCCGAAAGCTGCCTGAGCGAGCAGTTCACGCTCTGTGTGGGGCACGCCATACCAAGCTTCATAGACCGCAGGGTCCTTCAAGCGGAAATCGGCGGAGAGGTCAATCACCACCACACCCGCCTTCACCAAGGCCGGTGCCTGCGTCAGAGCCGCCGTATGGGGCACGGCGAGAAACACCACATCGCAGCTGCTCAGATTTGCCTGATCATGGTAGGAGAAGGTGAGGTCGGTCACCCCTTCCAAAGCGGGATAGCACTCCGCGAGCCTTTTGCCCGCCAAGTCGTTAGAAGTGGCCATCTCCAATGAAAAATCCGGGTGCGCCAAAAGGAGCCGCACGGCTTCTATGCCCGCGAACCCCGCTGCGCCCACCACTCCTGCTTTTATCGCCATGATCGTCTTCCTCTAACATCCTCTATATAGAGCGTTTATCGTAGAAAAACACCCTTTCATTTGCAAGCTATTCACCGCATTAACCGATTAACGGGGCAATTGCGGTAAAGTATTCGGCTAAACAAGACCTCTGAGGAGAATCCTATGCAGCAGAACAAAGATGCACTCGTCGCCTATTTCGAAAGCGGCATCAAGTCCCCTGACGAACCCGGACGGCTCGGCGTGGAGCTTGAGCATATTATCACCGACCCTCATTGCAAAGCTGTTTCCTATGCGGGAGAAACAGGCATCGGAAGCCTTTTGGAGGCCATGGCCCCTAACTACGATGAGAAAGTCCTCGGCTCTCAGGGAGAGCTGCTCGGCCTGGTGCGCGATGGCGCGGCTATCAGCCTTGAGCCCGCTGCCCAGCTGGAGCTCTCGGCGGGACCCTATGAGCAGATCGGCGCCATACGGTGCGACTTCGAGGAGTTCCACCGCGACCTATCCCACCTGCTGGAAAGCCGAGGTCAGCGAACGGTCATCGCCGGGTACCAACCAGTATCGAAGGCCGACGAGCTTCCCCTCATCCCCAAAGCCCGCTACGGCTTCATGGACGATCATTTCCAGAAGATCGGCCCCTACGGCCGTTTCATGATGCGCGGAAGCGCCTCCACCCAGATCTCCATCGATTACTATTCGGTGGAGGACTGCCTGCGCAAATTGCGCTTGGCTTCGGCGGCCTCTCCCCTCTTCGCCCTCATGAGCGACAACGCGGCTGTCTTCGAAGGAGATATCTCCCCCCATCAACTCATGCGCACCGAGATCTGGCGCGAATGCGATCCCGCCCGCTGCGGGCTGGTGCCCGGCGTGCTCGATGAGGGCTTCACGTTGGAGGCTTATGCGGATTACATCCTGAACACCCCTGCCATCTATCACCGGGATGAATTCGGAGTGCTCCGCAGCACCGAGAAGACCTTCGGCGAGCTCTTCACCCAAAGCGCCATGGACCAGGAAGACATCGAACATGCCCTCTCGATGTTCTTCAACGATGTGCGGCTGAAGACCTATATCGAGATCCGCACTGCCGACGCCATGCCCGTGCCCTTCGTCGCTGCCTACGCTGCTTTGATCAAGGGGCTCTTCTACAACGCAGCCAACCTCGATGCCCTCGACGAGCTTTTCGATGGCGTGGATGAACGCGCTGTTGAAGACGCTAAGACCGCGCTGATGGCCCAAGGCTACGACGGCCTGGTTTACGGACGTCCGGCAGGAGAGCTGCTCGACGCGTTGTTCGACCTCGCCTACAGCGGCTTAGAGCGCAACGAGTCGAGCTATCTCATTCCTTTACGCACCCTGGTGGATTCCCGCGACACCTTAGCTCTGAAAGGCCGGAGGGCGAAGCGCTCCTAGAAGTGCAGCAGGCTGCGAGCTTCCCGGGAAAGCCCCTCGCTTTGGCGTAGCAGCCTCTCGAACACCGTTGGCCTCATGGCCACCAGGCATTCGCTGCGGCCCTCGAATACGAGGACGGGATCGTTGCTTCGCTGAACCCAGTGGACGAGCTGGGCGGTGTTTTGTACGGCATCCAAGGCATAGGCATCCATGGTTTCTCCTTCCGATAAGGCTGTGATTCAAGCGCAAGCAGCTAAGGGATGAGAATCCCCTGATTCCATTGGATCCGAATGAATGAACGAGCTTGCTTCTGTTCGAAGAGGATTATAGCACAGAATCAGAACATACGTTCGTTTTTTTACCATGAAAGCAATTCGTAACCATCGTCGGTGATGACTACCTGAACCTCCCACTGAGCGGTGGGCTGGCCATCGGCTGTGCGCACAGTCCAGCCGTTGGGATCGGAGGTATCGATGGCAGCGGCACCCTGGTTCACCATGGGCTCAATGGTGAAGCACAGCCCCGGAACCAACACCGGGCCATCGGTCACGTCGCTATGGAAGCCCACCCAGGGGTCCTCATGGAATTCCCTCCCGATGCCGTGGCCGCCGAACTCGCGTACCACGCTGTAACCGGCATCCGTTGCCACCCGATTCACAGCTCGGGAAACCACTCCCATCACCCCCCAAGGACGGATGGCGGCCAAGCCGGCCTGAACCGCTTCATAAGTGACATCTACCAGGCGTTTCTTCTCCGCATCCACCTCCCCGATGCAGAACATGCGCGAGGAATCGCTGAAGTAGCCGTCCTTGATAGTGGACATATCCACGTTCACGATGTCCCCCGACTGGAGCGTTTCATCGGCACTGGGGATGCCATGGCAGACCACCTCGTTGATCGAGGTGCACACGCTTTTGGGGAATCCCTCATAGTTGAGGTCAGCCGGAACCGCATCGTGCTTCTGACAGTAATCATAGACCCATTGGTCAATCTGCTCGGTGGTGACGCCTTCGCCGATGTGCTCGGCAACATAATCCAGAGCACCCACGTTCACCTGCGCTGAAGCACGGATGGCTTCTATGTCGGCTGCGGTTTTCAGGAGCGTCCGGGGCAACACCTCATAACCCTGGGATGCCATGGCTTCCATGCGCTCGTCATTGGCGAGGTGGCACTTCTTATATTTCTGCCCGCTTCCACACCAACAGGGGTCATTGCGGCCAGGGGTTTCCATTCCGTCGAAGGACATGGCTTCTCTCGCTTCCTTTCGCTGCCTGCGCCGTTAGCCGCGCACTTCGGCTCCGGTGGCGGCGCCGACCTTCTTGATGAGCCGCTCTTGAGCCTGCTCCACCTCCTGGGCGGTCAGGGTGCGATCAGGAGCACGGAACGTCAGGCCGTAGGCCATGGACTTCTTGCCCGGCCCCACCTTTTGATCGTCGCGGAACACATCGAAGAGCTCCACAGTGCTCAGCAGCTTGCCACCCGCGCTCGTGATGGCTTGAACCATAGCCTCATGGGTGACCGATTCATCCACCACGAATGCCAAGTCCACAGCCACAGCGGGGAATGTGGGCACATCAACGTAATCGCGGGCAGGACGGCTCACGCGGCCCAAAGCAGCCAGGTCAAGCTCGAAGGCCACAACGGGGGCCTCGGCCTCGAACGCCGCAACAGCCAACGGGTGAAGCTCTCCCACCCAGCCGATCGTCTCACCGCCGCTCAGCACTGCAGCGCCGCGGCCCGGTTGCAGATAGGGCGCCTCCTCGGCCGAGAGAGCCTTGAAGCGCAACTTCGGTATGGCCAGCTCACGGGCGAGGCTTTCCACCGCTCCCTTCCCGTCGAAGAAGTCGAAAGGCACCTTCGGGCGATTCCACGCTGCAGCGCCCATGGCACCGGCGAGCACGCCAGCGAGCTTCTGCTTCTCCTTGGGCTTCTTGGCGCCTTCCCGGGTGCTGAACACCATGCCGGTCTCGTAAAGCTGGATGTCTTTCACGCCGTGGGCCTGGTTGTATGCCACAGAGCGCAGCAGGCCCGGGATGATGCTTTGGCGCATGACGGACTGCTCGGAGTTCATGGGATTGATGAGCTCCACAGCCTCACCCAAGTCGCAGCCATCCATACGCAGCTGCTCCAACTCCCGCGGATCGGCGAAGGAATAGGTGGTGGTTTCGTTGAGGCCCGCCGCCGTCATGGTGCGGTTCACGATGGCCATGAGCTTTTGGGCCTCGGTGAGCGCGCCCACGCGCTGGGGGCTTGCAGGCAGCGTGGCGGGCACGCGGTCCATGCCCCAGAGGCGCAGGACCTCTTCGTAGAGGTCGATCTCGCGCTCCAGGTCGGGGCGGAATGTGGGCGCCAGCACCGAAAGCGTGTCGGCGTGAGCGGGTGCGGTGACTTCGCAATCCAGGCGTTCCAGGATGTCCACGATGTCGCTGCGCGGGATATCCACCCCCATCATGGCGCGGAAGCGCGGGATGCGGAATTGCAGTTCCACCGGCTGGGAAGGCAGCGGGTACACATCTATCATGCCCGGGCAAACCGCGCCGCCGGACACTTCGGCGAGCAGTGCGGCGGCTGCATCCAAATACTCCGCGATGGAGGTGTCGTCCACGCCGCGCTCATAGCGCATGGAGGACTCGCTGATGAGCCCCAAGTTGCGGCTGGTGCGGCTGGTGCGTCCCGGCTCGAATGTGGCCGCCTCCAGGAACACCGCTGTGCTTGCGTCGGTGATCTCCGTCTCCAAGCCGCCCATCACGCCAGCCAGGGCCACGGCATGCTCCGGCGTGGAGATGACGGTCATATCGCTGGTAAGCGTGCGTTCCTCCCCATCAAGGGTGGTGAATTCCTCGCCATCTTCGGCAGCGCGCACGATGATATGTACCTTGCCATCGGGACCCACCAGCTTGTCGTAATCGAAGGCATGGAGCGGCTGGCCGTACAGGAACAGGATATAGTTGGTCACGTCCACCACATTGTTGATGGAGCGCGCACCCGCTGCGGTCACGCGCTCGGCCAACCAAGCCGGCGACGGACCGATCTTCACGTTCTTGATGATGCGCGCAGCATAGCGCGGGCAACGCTGGGGGTCTTCAATCTGCACGGTAGCCAGCTCGCTTGCCGACGGCTTGTTGCGCGCTTCCTCCAGCTCGTAGAGGGGGAAGGTCACGTCTTCGCGATACATCGCCCCCACCTCGCGGGCCATGCCCACCATGGAGAGGCAGTCGGGGCGATTGGGGGTGATCTCCAAGTCCAGCACCGTGTCGCTGAGGCCGGCGTACTCGGCGAAGGGCACGCCGATGGGGGCGTCGACCGGCAAGATCATGATGCCGGCGTGGTCGTCGCTGAGACCCAGCTCTCGCTCGGAGCAGTTCATGCCGTAGCTCACCACACCGCGCAGCTTCGATTTCTTGATCTTGAGGTCACCGGGCAGCTCGGCCCCCACCAAAGCGGTCACGATGTGATCGCCGGTTTGGAAGTTCTGCGCGCCGCAGACGATCTGCAGCGGCTGAGGCGTGCCGGATTCGTCGACGTTCCACGAGCCCACATCCACCGAGCACACCCACAGATGATCGGAATCGGGATGAGGCTCCTTTGCGATGACCTGGGCCGTTACGATGTTCTCGAAGGCAGCACCTAAGGTCTCCACGCCTTCCACACCCGTGCCGGTGAGGTCCAGCCGGTCGCAAAACGCCTTCAGGTCGTCCGGGACATCCACATATTCGTTCAGCCAGTTAAGGGATACTCTCATGTTCGCTCTTTTCTAGAATTGACGGAGGAAACGCATATCGCCCTGCAGCAGCAGCCGCAGGTCAGGCACGTTGTACTTCAAGCAGGCAGCGCGCTCCACCCCCAGGCCGAAGGCGAAGCCGGAGTACACCTCGGGGTCGATGCCGCTCATCTCCAGCACATTGGGGTCCACCATGCCGCAGCCCAGAAGCTCGAGCCAACCCGTGCCCTTGCACATGCGGCAGCCCTCGCCGCCGCACACGGCGCAGCTCACGTCCACTTCCGCCGAGGGCTCCGTGAAGGGGAAGTAGTGGGCACGGAACCGCGTCTTGCGCTCCGGCCCGAAAACCGCCTTGCAGAAGTAGTCGAGGGTGCCCTTCAAGTCGCCGAACGTGATGCCCTTGTCCACCACCAGCCCCTCGATCTGCGTGAACTGGGGCAGATGGCTGGGATCGGCCACGTCGCGTCGGTAGACCTTGCCGGGCGCTACTATATATATAGGTAGTTCTTGATCTTCCATGGCATGAACCTGCACGCCGCTGGTCTGGGTGCGCAGAAGCACATCGGATTCACCCCGCACGCCAGTGGTGGCTCCTGAGCGATCCACCACGTAGAACGTGTCCTGGAGCGAGCGACTGGGATGGTCGGCCGGGGCGTTGAGCGCCGTGAAGTTGTAG
>CAZKKN010000020.1:16226-25461 GCA_964553375.1 uncultured Eggerthellaceae bacterium
CACCTCCGGGCCTGTAGCCACGGTGTAGCCCAGTCCCAGGAACACATCGCAGATCTCCTCGGACACGCGATTGATGAGGTGGCGGGTGCCCAACTGCTGGGAGCGGCCTGGCAAGGTGACATCCACGGCGGCAGCGTCGATGCTCGCGGCCAATTCGGCAGCGGTCAGGGCCTGCTTTCGGGCCTCCAAGGCCTCTTCGATGGCCTCGCGCGCCGCATTGACCGCCTGACCCACTTCGGCGCGGTCCTCTTTGGGCACCGAACCCATATTGCGCAAATAGGCCGTGAGCGTGCCCGACTTACCCACTACGGCCACACGCACCCCATCGAGAGCCGCGGTGTCGGCGGCGGCATCGATGGCTGCCAGGGTTTCGGTCTGCAGCGCTGCCAATTCATCAACGATCGCCATTTTCTGCCTTTCCATAAGCTATCTCACATAAACGAAAAGTATAACGCTTCCCGACTGTCCGCGCCCCTCTTCCCCGCTGCCGGTCGCGCCGGTGGCGGCATTTCCCCTTGTGGCCGCATGGAACTCGCTCACGAACCGTCTGATACAGCAATGCAGGGATTGCCCGGATGCTGCCTGTCCCAGCTACGCAGAGCCTCACTCGCTACTGCCCGCTTCAAAACTCGCCCTCATTCGCTTACCCCTTGCAACTGAACAAGCGGCTCGTCTGATTCGACTGGTGTTTCTATGCACACAACCTATCATTTCATGTCACTTTCTATCCGCTGTGGCACAAAACGGCAAGTCGTGTGCGCAAAACCACCCGAGTCCTCTCGTGTCTCCCTTTGTTTCCCCAGGTCGCCCATTTTGAAAGGCTGCAGAAAGCGCTGTCTAGCGCACACAACCATTGATTTCGTGCCATATTTGGGAAAAACTGGCACAAAAACCAAAGACGTGTGCTTCTGGGAAGATGTGCACAACGATTGCCGTCCCTCACCGTTCTTGATTCTTGAGGGGGAAACCGTTATTGGTACGGGTGTCATTGTTGAGATGCCCGTTGCTGTTGAGAGAACAGGCGCAGGTCGGTCATCGTTATCGGGAGAACGGCATACCATTTCTCGCGTTCCACCCGAAAAGGCGCTGCCGCAATTCTATGCGCGGCCGCAAGGCCCCACGGTATTGACCTCGAATACGGCACCCTAAGCGTTTCGCAATCTGAAGCGCCACAGACTCAAAGCAATCGAAATCCCGCACCTGACCGCTTGTGAGCTCTATGACGTCATAGCCCATCTCACGCAATCCGTTGACACGCGCGCGATCGGAATCGAATTCCGAAGAGCCGCTGTGATCGAAGCGGCCATGATACTCGATGTCGAGCTTCACATGGGGATAGCACAGATCGGCAACACAGTGATGCCTTCGAGCAATCACTGCAGCCTGCGAATTCAAGTCGATGGGCAAATTCAAATGCGGCACAGGAAGGTTATAACCTCCTAGACGATACGGAAGACAAAGGAGCATCTGGACCAGGGATTCCATGGGCGATGCAGCCCCCTCAACGATGAACGGAAGAGCCTTGCGGGCGCGCTGAATACCACGTCGGCCGCTTGATGCATCCAGATAGGATGCAAGTTCCTTTTTTGAGACAAGGGGAACCTGCCGACTACGAAATCCTCGCGGGGAATCGGCATCGAAACCATAGCGACCGCAGAGCTCGTTGCCAAAAGCAATCAAGTCGGAAAGCGCAACCGTTGCCGCCAACGCAATGAAGTCGAAGCAAGGAGACGCAACCCACAGTCCTGCATCGAGCTGATAGAACGAGCCTTCTGGAAAAGGCGGGCGGCAGACATGGTAGCGAACGCCGGGAATCCTACGCCGGTCGATTTGGTTCGGGACTACGATATGGAGAGCCTGTTCCCTCTCCGCTTCAGCATCCGCATGCAAAAAACGAGCGAGCCGTGAATCAGCAGGGTCAATTGCCACGCCTCTTGCAAACGCGGGATGCCCCTGGCCACTGAGGGTCTTCGGTGCTCGATCCGGGGGATAAGTCGAGCGCCAAAAACGACGCGAGGTGTCATATCCGATAAGCATGTCCATCGCCTTATTCTAGCAATGAAAATCCCGCGATTCAGAAAAAGAAAATGAGAAGCGAATCAGTGTCTGAACTGCGAATACTTTCTGTCGAATCTTTGTTGGAAATCGAATTTGCAAAGAAGGCCTTGGGCGCAAAGAGCCTGTTGAAGCGCTGCCCTAGTATAATCCGTCCTCATTCTCTTTCCAAAGGCGCTCACGCACGATTTGTGACGACCTCATGGAGAGCCCTCGACCCAACCACCGATACTGGGACTGAAAGGACAATGCGAAGACCTCGAACCAAAGTGCGCGGAGTGGCATGCGCCATCCGTTAAGGCAGGACGCGGGACAAACGAGGGGAGGCAAGAGGCGGAAGTAAGGCGCAGTATAATGGGCCCGGTTCCCTTGGAACCTCCCGAAGCTGGGACCGCTTGAGGTCAGCACCGCCCGAGGTCGGGATTGCGCGAAGTTGAAGCCGCTCGAGGTCGGGATCGCACGAAGCCGGAATCGCCCGAAGCCTGCACCGGAAAGGAAGGCCCGTGAAGATACTCCTTGTGGAAGATGACCTCGCTATCGTGCGCAGCCTCGAAGAGCTGCTGCGAAGCGAAGGCTACAGCACCAAGCAAACCGGGCGCCAGGACGAGGCGGTTGCCCTGCTGGCCTCGGAGGACTTCGACCTCATCCTTCTGGACGTGACCTTAGCCCAGGGCAACGGCTTCGCCGTGTGCGCAGCAGCCAAGGAAGCCGCCCCTGACCGGCCGGTTATCTTCCTCACAGCGTCTGACGACGAATACTCCACAGTGGCGGGCCTGGACATGGGGGCTGTGGACTACATCGCAAAACCCTTCCGCGCTCGAGAGCTGACATCCCGCATCCGGGCGGCCCTGCGACGCAGCGCCCCGCCCGAAGAGGCGCTTCAGGCCGGCAGCTTGCGGCTGGACCCAACCACGGCCCGGGTGACCAAAGACGGCCGGGAAGTGGTGCTCTCGGCTCTGGAATACCGCTTGCTGCTTCACTTCATGCAACGCCCCGAGCGTCTGGTCACACGCGAGAACCTGCGCGATGCCATCTGGGACAGCGCCGGTGAATACGTGTCCGACAACGCCATAAACGTCTACATCCGGCGGCTGCGCGAGCGCGTAGAAGACGACCCGGCCAACCCAACGCTCATAACCACCGTGCGCGGCCTGGGTTACAAGCTGGAGAACGCATGAGCGCCCTGGAACGCTCCTCCCTGCGGCAAATCGCGGCGCTGGCGTTCATCCTGGCCGTCATCACCGCTGCGGCTGCATGGCTCGGCGGCCGCACGGCGGGGCTGTGGTGCTTGGCAGCCTCGGTTGCCGCTCTGGCATTCTTCTGCGTCGTAGCCTTCAGGCGTCACCGGGAGATGCGCCGCCTCGCCGCCGAGTTGGACGAAGTGCTTCATAGCCGCCGCTTGCTCAGATTGTCAGATTATCACGAAGGCGACCTTGCCATACTGCGAAACGAGCTTGAGAAGATGGTGACCCGGCTCGTCCGGCTAAGCGACCAGCTAGCGGCAGAGAAGAGCGCTTTGGCAGATGCCCTGGCCGATATATCCCACCAGATCCGCACGCCGCTCACAGCCGCTGAACTCATGATCACCGCCATCGAGCGCAGCGACAACGCCCAAGAGCGCAAGCACATGCTGCGGGATTTGGAAGGGCTCCTTGACCGCATATCCTGGCTGGTAGCCACCCTGCTGAAGATCGCCAAAGTGGACGCCGGCGCTTTCCCGCTGGAAATGCGCCCCATAACGGCCGCAGCCGTAGTGGACCGGGCGCTTTCGCCTTTGGAAGTGCCCCTTGACCTGCGCAGCATCCAGCTGGAGCGCCAGGTGCCCGCCAGCGTGGGCTTTACGGGCGACGAGCTGTGGTGCGCCGAGGCCCTGGAGAACATCGTGAAGAATTGCATGGAGCACACCCCGGCCGGCGGGCGCATAACCATCACGGCGTCCGAAGATGCCCTGGCCACGCGCATAACCGTGGAAGACACGGGACCTGGCATCGCCGCCGAGGACCTCCCCCACCTGTTCGAACGGTTCTATCGGGGTGAACGGGAAGGGCGCGGAAACGAGGGTTTCGGCCTGGGACTCGCCTTGGCCCAGGCCCTGGTTTCGGCCCAGGGAGGCACCCTGCGGGCCGCAAACGTGGACGAGACCAGCGGAAACGCGACCGGCGCCCGCTTCGAGGCCGCCTTCCCCAAGCTATGCGTGTAGACGGCTGTGCAAAGGCGACTGCGTGCAGAAAACCCCCGGTCAGCGCAGCACCCTTCATATTGCAGCCCTCCATATTACAGGATTGTAATATCGGCGCCACAGCGGCGTAAGGCAAGCCATCCATAGTGGTATCCGTACCCGGATGCGATAAGAAAGGAACGGAGCACCATGAACATCCTGGAAGTCAATCATCTGACGAAAATCTACGGCGAAGGCGCCCAGGCCACGCGCGCTGTAGACGACGTGAGCTTCGGCGTGGAAGAGGGCGAGTTCCTGGCCATCGTGGGGTCGTCAGGATCGGGGAAATCCACGTTGCTGCACCTCATGGGCGGCGTGGACCGGCCCACCTCTGGCACGGTGCGCCTGAACGGCACCGACGTGTATAGCTGCGGCGATGAGCAACTGGCTGTCTTCCGCCGCCGCGAGGTGGGGCTCGTGTACCAGTTCTACAACCTGGTGCCCGTGCTGAACGTGGTGGAGAACATGACGCTGCCCGTGGCCCTGGATGGCAGACCCGTGAACGAGGAGCGCCTGGCGGATCTACTGGACCGCCTGGGGCTGCGGGGGCGCGAGGGGCATCTGCCCCGACAGCTCTCCGGAGGCCAACAGCAACGGGCGGCAATCGGGCGGGCGCTGATGAACGCGCCTTCCATCGTGCTGGCCGACGAACCCACCGGCAACCTGGATACCGCCAACAGCCGCACCATCATGCAGCTGCTGCGCGATTCCAACCGCGACTTCGGCCAGACCATGGTTGTGATCACCCATGACGAGGAGATAGCCCTGGCCGCCGATCGCATCATCGCCATGGAAGACGGCCGCATCGTACGGGATGAGCGGGTGCGCCGATGAATGCCATGTTGAGATTCACCCTGCGCTCGCTTCGGGCTAACCGGGCGCGCACCCTGGTGACCATTGGCGGCGTGGCCCTGGCTGCCGCCCTGCTCACGGCCGTACTCACCAGCTTCACCAGCTTGCAATCCATGCTCTACCGGACCGAGATGAGCACAGCGGGCACATGGATGGCCCAGGTGGAAGGCAATGCCTTGGAGCCCCTGCAAAAGGAAGCGGAAGCGGCGCTGGCCAGCGGGCAGATCAGCGATGTGGCTTATTTGCAAGACATGGGCTTCGGCGAGCTGACGGAGGCGCAACGAAGCATCTACGGCATTTACCTGCCCATCGCGGGTTTTTCCGGTGATATCGAAACGCTGTGCGCCATAGAGCCAAGCGAAGGGCGCCTGCCCGAAGCGCCGGGGGAGATCCTGCTCTTTGACACCTGGCGCACCAGCGAAGACGGCCTGCAAATAGGCGATACCCTCACGCTGCCCGTTGGCGAGCGCGTGGCAGTAGCGGCTCCCGGGAAAGAAACTGCCTCGGAGATGGCCGGCGTGCCAGCCGACGGCAACTACACCGGCGATGCGGAATCCGATGAGCGCATGATAGAGGACGGCACCGTGCTGAATTCCTCCATCGGGTATTTGGATGCCGCCTCCGATGATGGCGTTTTCAACGAGGAGCTGCGCAATACCCGGGAGCGCACCTATACCGTGGTGGGGTTTTACGACCACGCGGGTCCTGTTGCGATCAACAACTGCGGTATGCTCGCGCTCACCTGCGATTCGTCGCGCGATGAAGCCGCAGGCTACGTTAGCGCCTACGTGACCATGGACAACGTATCCAGCACCGACGAGGTGAAGGAGCGCTTGGAGGAGGCCTTCCCCGACCATTATGCCGAGCTGCACATGGGGCTGCTGCGCTACATGGGCGTGCGCACCGATAGCTCCATATGGGATACGTTCTTCGGCGTTGTGGCCATACTGGCCACCGTGATCACCGTGGCTTGCATATCGCTCATCTATAACGCCTTCGCCATCTCGGTGGCCGAGCGCACCCGGCAATTCGCGCTGCTGGCGTCGGTGGGTGCCTCGCAGCGTCAGCGGCGCTACGCTGTATTGGTTGAGGCCCTGGCCGTTGCGCTGGTGGGCATACCGTTGGGCGTGCTGGTGGGCATCGGCGGCTGCGCGGCTACGTTCGCGGCGCTGGGCCCCACTCTGGCCGAGGTGTTCGGCGCCTCCGACGCGGGCTTCAAGCTGGCGGTTGAGCCCTGGGTGCTGCTATTGGGGGCGGCCCTTACCCTGGTAACCGTGCTGCTGAGCGCCTTCGTGCCGGCCTGGCGAGCTGGGCGCGCGAACATCATCGAAGCGTTGCGCGGCGGCCAGAACGCCCGAGCATCCGAGCGCGGCGCCCTGCGGGCAGAACGGGCGGCGCAAGGTGCTCTGTGGCGCAACCGGGGGCTTGCCGGACGCCTCTTCGGCGTGGGAGGCACCTTGGCGCGCATAAACGAGAAGCGCGGCGCCTCGAAGAGCACCGCTGCCTCAGTGTCTCTGGCGCTGGCTATCGTATTGCTGCTCACTGCAGGCTCGCTTTCCACCTTCCTGGGTACCCTGGCAAACGTGGCCGGGGGCGCGGAGCCCGCAGGCGATGTGGCAGTGATGGCGATGCTGGTCAGCAAGGAATACGCAGCCGATGATGGTGCAGAGCCCACTCCCCAAGCCGTGACCGAAGCCGCGAACGCGCGCTTCGCCGCCGAAGCGGATATCTTCGCCGGAGGCTACGAAGCCCTGAAGGAAGTACCCGACACGGAGCCTCTGGGCTGGACGCTCAGCGGCCCGGCCCCCATCATCGTACCTGAGGCCATGGCAGGGGCGGCGATGCATACCACCGATGCCATCCAGGGCGGCCCGATGGCCGACGGGAACTATGGTGCCATGGCCATCATCACGTATCTGGATGATGCCTCCTTCGACAGCTTCGCCGCTGAATCGGGTTTGGATGCAGCCGCCTACCACGACCCCGACCATCCGCGTGTCATAGGCGTATCCCAAACCTACGGCAACGACGGCAGCATGTACAAGCTGATGGATGTGCTAGCAGGTCCAGGCACCGTTGAGGTGCTGACCGGTGCGGTATGCGACGGGCAGCCGGCGAGTCGCTTCGACATAAGCTACGAGGAGGGCGGCGTGGCCTTCGAACCCTATGTGACCGACGGGGCCGGCCGTGTCAAGGCGGTCACGGGCGAGACGGCCCTTGCCACCGTATCGTTGGATGTCGCAGCCGTGGTGCCGACAGGACCCGACGCCGTGGAAGCGAGTGGCAGCACTGGCGTGCAGCTGGTGGCGCCCCGTTCGCTGGCGGCCACCCAGGGATTCGGCATGACCGGCCCCTCCTTCCGCGCCTTCTTCAATACGCCCGAGGGGAGCTCCGGCGAAGCGGGGCAGGCCCTGGTGGACCGGCTGGGCGACTACCTCCACGAACAACCCGATGCCGACCCCTCCTTCCTCAGCATGATGGACTATGCAGGCAATCGCAACAACAATCGCATGCTTGCCCTGGTGGTGAACGTGTTCTGCCTGCTGTTCACGGTGATCCTAGCGCTCATTGCCCTGGGAAATGTATTCAACACCGTTACCAACAGCCTCATCCTGCGTCGCCGGGAGTTCGCCGTGATGCGCTCCGTGGGCATGTCGGACCGACAATTCCGCCGCATGATAGCAGACGAATGCACTGCCTGGTGCATCCGCGGGCTGGTGCCGGGGATCATCATATCCGCCTGCGTGTCCTTCCTGCTGTACCGGGCGGTGGCCATGAGCATGCAGGGGATGGCCTTCGCCTTGCCCTGGACGTACCTGGCGCTGGCATTCGCACTCACGGCAGCGGCGGTGGCCATCTCGGTGGGCTACGGCATGCACCGCTGCAAGGCCGACAACGTGGTTGAGGCCCTGCGGGCGGAATAAGAAGGCAGGTAACAGGTTAACACAGGGGTCTGTCCCCTGTGTTAACCTATCGCATGCGCCGCAAGCCAACCCAAATGGCACACAACTCCAGTTTTCGTGTCATTTCAGACATGATTCTGGCGCAAAAAGGCACGTCGTGTGCGCGGACAGGCGCCCAAAGCAATATATAGCCGTGTATTTCCCCAGGTCGCGGTTTTCGGGACGTCCGACACCAGGGCATCAAGCGCACACAACCTATGATTTCGTGCCATTCCGAACGAAAAGTGGCACGAAAACGAAGGGCGTGTGCTCGCATCCGCTGGCAAGGAGGCATTGCGGTATCCTGAAACCATACCGAGAGAGGAAATGCCATGCTCACTATCGGATGCCACCTGTCCATCGCCAAGGGATTCGCCCAGGCCGCGCGTGACGCGGCCTCGATCGACGCCAACACCTTCCAGTTCTTCACCCGCAACCCGCGAGGCGGCAAGGCGAAGGAGCTGGATCCGGCCGACCTGGCGGCCTTCCGTGACATCTGCGCCGAAGCGGGCATTGGGGGAATCCTAGCCCATGCGCCCTATACCATGAACCCCTGCTCCGCCAAGGAGGAGACGCGCGAGTTCGCGCTGCAAACGCTGACGGGGGATTTGGAGCGCATGGAGGAGATCATGCCCGGCCAGCTGTACAACATGCACCCTGGCTCCCATACCGGTCAGGGCGCTGAAGCAGGAATCGACCAGATCGCCGCAGCACTCAACGCCGCTTTGACGCCCGACCAAACCACCACCGTGCTGCTGGAGACCATGGCGGGCAAAGGGTCGGAAGTGGGGCGGAGCTTCCAGGAGATCGCCGCTATCATCGATCAGGTGGAACTCGACGACCACCTGGGTGTTTGCTTGGATACCTGCCATGTATGGGATGGGGGCTACGACGTAGCGGCCGACCTGGATGGCGTGCTGGAGGAGTTCGATCGCGTGATCGGATTGCCGCGATTGCGGGCTTTGCACCTGAACGATTCGAAGAATCCGCGTGATTCCCATAAAGATCGTCACGAGAAGCTGGGCGAAGGGCATATCGGTTTCGATGCCTTTTCCGCCGTTGTGAATCACCCGGCCCTGGCGGGGCTGCCCTTCTATCTGGAAACTCCCCAGGACGACCTTGCCGGATGGGGTGGGGAGATAGCTCGGCTGCGCGAAGCCTATCAAGG
>CAZKKN010000020.1:25561-32921 GCA_964553375.1 uncultured Eggerthellaceae bacterium
CACCACGGAATCCGACAGCCGAAGCCTTAGCGAGACCGCTCTGGCCCGCAGGCAATCACCTTCCTCTCTAGAAAACGGACAGGGCGGGAAGGAAGTTAAGGGCGATGGCGCAGGCAAGCAGTAA
Organism: uncultured Eggerthellaceae bacterium; assembly: GCA_964553375.1. Lineage (GTDB taxonomy): Bacteria > Actinomycetota > Coriobacteriia > Coriobacteriales > Eggerthellaceae > UBA9715. Next base: position 25,686 of record CAZKKN010000020.1, read on the forward strand.
CACACCCAACCCAAGCGCAACCCAGTCGGCGCCTTTCAGGGGGTATTGCTTGTATCCGCTTGCCCGGGTGCGCAGGTCGAAGCCGCGCACCTCGGCAGCGATGGCGGCGCTGTTGGTCTTACGCACCGAGCTCACTAGCAACGGCACGCACAATGGCGCCATGAGCCGCACCTTCTTCACAATGCCACCCTGGTCGAACTGGATGCCGCGGGCCGTCTGCGCCTCCATGATGGCGGACATGTCGTTCATGAACACCGGGATGAAATGCACGGTGGAGGCGAAGGTGAAGGCGTAGCGGTAAGGCACGTGGAGCACTTTCACGAAGGAGTTGGAGAGGTCCGACATCTTGGTGACGTAAAACACCAGGAAAAGCGGAATGGCCGCAGCCTCCAGCCGCAGGATGGTGGTGATGGCCGCAAGCACCGAGCCCGTGCCGATGTATCCCCAGGGCAGTTGCACCAGCACCTCGCCTGTGGGGGTGGTGAGCAGGAGCAGCACCGCCAAGAGCAGCGAGAACACCAACACCGCCTTCATAAGGCCCGCTGTTTGGCGCATGAGCCCGCAAGATGCCGCCAACCCCAAGGCAATGGCGAGCATTGCGACCAGAAACACCAGGTTGGCCGTGCAAAAGCAGGCGATGGCGAAAAGCGCGGCGAAGAGCACCTTTGCCACGGGGTTCAGGCGATGCAAGAGCGAATCGCCCGGGATGTACTCAAGGAATCCGTTCATTATTCCGCTCCTTCCACCACGACCGCCACGGCGCTCTGAAACTCCTGAGCACCCGGCGCTCCGCGCAATTCCTCAGCGACTTCAGCGGCCTCATATCCGATCTGGGGGATGCGGCCCAACACGACCTCGATAGCCGCCTGCATCTCGTTGAGCGTGCTTGCCGTTGCCACCGGCGTTGCCTCCAAACCCGGGGCCATAAGCGGCAGGGCCAAAGACAGATCCACGATCTGCGGGGGCACCAAGCTGGCCTCTTCCAAAACCCGCCGACGGCGCAAAACGCTGAAGGTGGGACCCGCATCTATGGCGCGCCCGTCGTGCATCACGATGATGCGCTCGGCGAAATCCGTCACCACCTCCATGTCGTGACACACCATAATCACCGCGGTACCCGCCTGGTGCAGCTGGGAGATCACCTCCATCACCTTCACGCACTCACGGAAATCAAGGCCGGTGGTGGGCTCGTCAAGAACCACGATGGGGGGCGCCAGCACCACGATGGATGCCAAGGCCAGAAGCTGACGGGTGCCGCGGTTCAGCAGGAAGGGATCGGCGGCGCCGTTGAGGCCGAAGCGTTCGATGACCTCATCCACCCGCCGCTCCGCTTCCGCATCCAGGCGACCTGTGGCCTTGAAGCCGAAGAGCAGCTCTTCGCGCACGGTGGCACAGCAGATCTGCCGGTCCGGGTTCTGGAACAGGAAGCCCACGCGGCGAGCCAGCTCGCTCGTCTTCAGGCGCGTGGTGGGGGTGCCATCGATGAGCACCTCACCGGAATCCGGTTTGAGCAGCCCGTTGATCAGGCGCATAGCCGTGGATTTCCCAGCACCATTGGTGCCGACGAAAGCCACGAACTCGCCATCGCGGATGGTGAAATCAAGCCCTTTCAGGATGGGCGTTTCCTCATCGTAGGACGCGTAGACATCACGGAACTCGATCATGCGATCACCTCCAAGATAGCCCGGGCCGCCTCTTCCACATCGGTGCAAACGGGGCCGTCATACAAGCCTGCTCTCATCAGGCGATTCATCAGCGTGGTGGAGCGGGGGCAGTTCACGCCCAGCCGCAGCAGCTCCTCGCTGTGGGCGAGCACCGCCCGAGGCGCATCGGCGAAGCGGATGCGGCCCTCGTCCACGATGACGAGCTGATCGGCGAATTCCGAGAGCAGTGCGATCTTCTGCTCCACGACCACCACCGTGGTGCCGTGGCTTTGGGCGTATGAGGCCAGCAGCGTGAACACGTTGCGGGAGCTTGCGGGATCGAGCTCGGCGGTGGGTTCGTCCAATACCAGCACCTTCGGTCGCAGAGCCAAGATGGAGGCGATGGCGACTTTCTGCTTCTGCCCGCCGGAAAGGCTCGCAATGAGCCGCGAGCGCAGATCCGCGATGCCCATGGCTTCCAAAGCCTCGGTCACGCGCTCCTCGATGCAGCGGTGGGGCACACCGAAGTTCTCCAAGCCGTAGAGCATCTCATCTTCCACCACCGAGGTCACGAATTGGGAGTCGATGTCCTGACAGACCGACCCCACCAACCGGGAGATGTCCGTGAGGCTGGTATCGCAGGTGTCGTGGCCGTCAATGAGCACCTCGCCGTAGAAGTCGCCGGGGTAGCAATAGGGGATGATGCCGTTCAGGGCGTAGGTCAAAGTGGATTTGCCCGAGCCGGCCGGGCCGGTTATGCCGGTGAAGCTGCCCGCAGGGATGTCCAGGCAGACATCCATGAGCACGGGACGCTCGCTTTCACGATAGCGGAAACAGAAGTCTCTCAAGCTTATCATGGCACCCTCCTAGCGTTTCAGGACCTTGCGCAGCAAGGGAGTGAGGATTTGGACCAGGATGGAATTGAACAGGCCGGTGCCGAAGACCATCACCGCGTAGGTGACGAAGATGACGGGCAGGGCCAGGCCGTTCATGGTGCCCACGAGCAGGGCGAACGTGTAACCGGAAACCACCGTGGAGAGAAACGTGCTCACCAAGGGGTTGAAATCCAGCTTGCCCGCCTTGAGCGGCACGTGGATGAGCAGCCCGCAGGCGAGGGCCCCCAGGGCCTCGGAGGGAATGTTCACCAGCGGCGTTGCGTTGAGCAGGGGGATTTGGCACATGAGCCCTGCGAGCAGGCCTATGATCAGCGCTTGGCTCACCTTGGGGCGCGTGAGGATGATGGCCAGGCAGTACATGGCAATCACGAAGTTGGGCTTCATCCCCGCAAATGAGAGGAAGCTCGCCACGGTGAGCTTCAGCACCGCACCCGCTGCCAATAGCACGGCGATGAGGATCAGATCCTGGGTGGTGAGCGTGCGGGCCGCCTTGCGCCGGACCGCCTTGCGGGCATCAAGCCCCACTGCGCCACCCGTTATCACGCGTGGCGTGCGACCCGCAAGGGGATCGCACGCCAATGGCTCTTTCGCTTCTTCCATCGTTTCTCCTTCCATAAGGCCGGCTGGTGCCGGCTTCGGCTTTCTCGAACTTCCGCCGCTCCGCTGGGGGCTGGCAACGAAAAAAGCCTGTCCTCCAAAGCCTCTGACGAGACTTCAAAGGACAGGCTTTTGACCTGCGGTGCCACCTTTGGTTGGTCCTTGAAGGGACCCTCTCATGAACGGGCTATCACCCATCCTGCCTCTAACGCGGGCTCACGGTCCGGATACTCGGCCTGGGATGCGCCTTGCGGCACCTTGGCCTTTCCCCTTTCCCTCGGCGACCCATTTACCAGTCAGCGTTCTGCGGGAATCTCAGCTGCGCCCGCTCTCTGTAAGTGCCCCTCTGGCTTGACTTTCGCCTCAACGGTTTGGAGTTATTCGATTGGCGGCTACTTTAGCGTAGCAAAGCGGGGCTGTCAAGGGAAAACCTTCCGGCAGGTAAGTCCTCAGTTCTCCAAGAGCTCCCGGGCATGGGCCAGGGAGGCTTCGGTGGCGCTGCCGGAAAGCATGCGGGCCACCTCGCGCTCACGCGCCTCGCCGGCAACAGGGGCGATGGTGGTCTCATCGCCTTCGCGGGACACCACATAATGGGTATCCGCCTTCACGGCAACCTGGGCGAGGTGCGTCACCACCAACACCTGATGGGTGCAGGCCAGCTGGGCCAATACCTCGGCCAAGGCAACCGCCACAGCACCTCCCACGCCGGCATCCACTTCGTCGAAAACCAGGGTGTCCACCGCGTCCGCCGCACCCAGCACCACCTTGAGCGCCAACATGACGCGACTCACCTCGCCACCAGAGGCTATACGGGCCAAAGGACGTGGGCGGGCGTCGGCCACCGGTTTGTAGAGGAACTCGAAACGGGAAGGCCCAGATTGGGTCCATGCCTCCCGCGGCTGCCGCTCCAGCTGGCAAACCAGCTGCGCGCCGCCCATTTGAAGCTGCGCCATGACGGCCGAGACCTCGCTGGCCAGGCGCGGAGCCGCCTCCCGACGAGCCGCATCCAAGCTATCGGCGGCGTCGGCCAGAGCCGCTTCCGCTTCATCCTGGGCGCGCTGAGCCGCAGCCAGGGCTCCGTCATAGTCATCCACCAACGCCACAAGCGCCGCGGCCTCTTCACGCCGGGCATCCACATCGGCCATAGTGGGGCCATAGGCGCGCAAAAGCCCTTGCAACTGGGAGAATCGCTCTTGTTGAGCAGCCAGCAGGGCGGGATCGAACTCGATGGAATCGGCATAATCACGAGCCTGAGAAGCGGCATCCTCCAGAGTGAAGCCGGCCTCGCGCAAAGCCGCGGCAAGGGAAGCCAACCGGGCATCGACCGAAGCCACGGATTCCAGCGCAGCAGCCGCATCGTTCACCTTATCCAGGATGCCTTCGTCGTCTGTCAACTGCGCTCGAGCGCGCGCCAAGGCGCTGGCCAGGGATTCGGCGTTCTCGGCGATGGCCAGCTCTTGCTTGAGCCGGTCGTATTCGCCTTCTTCAGGGGCCACCTCGTCAATGCGGCTCAAAACGAACCGAGCGTCATCCAGGCGGGCCTGGGAAAGCTGCTGGCTTTGGGTGATGCGCTGAAGCTCCGCTGCTGCGGCCTGGGCCTCCGCGAAGGCATCGGCGTAACGGGTTCGTGCGGTGTCCACTTCGCTTGCAGCCCAGCCATCAAGCAGGGCCAAATGAGTGGCCGTGCGCATGAGCTGCTGGTGTTCGAACTGGCCGCAGAGGTCAACCGTGGGTCCCACCAGCTCCGCCAACTCGTGGACGGCGGCCATGGTGCCATCGATCTGCGCCCGGGACCGGCCATCGGCGCTGACCCGCCGCGTGATCACCGTTTCGCCATCCTCACCTTGGATCGGAGCATCCAGGCCGAAGAAGCGGCCCGATACCGTGAGGGATTCCTCACCATCGCGCACCATGTCAGCGCTCGCCCGTGCGCCCATGAGCAGCTTCAACGCAGAGAGCAGCGCCGTCTTCCCCGCGCCGGTCTCACCGGTGAGCACCGTGAGGCCGCGGGAGGGGGCGATGGAGCCATCGCGGATGAGCGCCAGATTCTGTACTTGGATCTCGTCAATCATGAGAGAATTATAGCAACACGGAGTACAAGGGGAAGGGAAGCGTTTCCAATGCGTGCAGTGATACAACGGGTGAGCGAGGCCGAAGTGGCAATCGATGGCACGGTTGTGGGATCCTGCGGCCGCGGGCTCGTGGTGCTGCTGGGCGTGGGTGCCGAAGATACCGAAGAGGCGACTTCGCGCCTTTGGGAGAAGATCTGGAAGCTGCGCATCTTCCCCGATGGGGATAAGCCCACCGGTGCGTCGCTGGGGGATGTGGGCGGTGGCGTGCTCATCGTATCGCAGTTCACCCTGTATGCCGATTGCCGCAAAGGGAACCGCCCCTCGTTCACGGCGGCAGGGAGCCCCGAGGAATCCGAGCGGCTCTACGAGTGCTTCGTCGCCCGGGCGCGCCAAGATGCGCCCACAGCTGCCTGCGGGCGGTTCGGCGCTGACATGCAGGTGAGCTTGGTGAACGACGGACCCTTCACCATCTGCATGGACACCGACGACCTGATGCGTCCCCGTCGCGGGTGAGCAGCAGGTCCATCACGGTAGCCTAGGGGAGCCTGGCTAAAGGCCGCGGAAGAAGCGCTCCCACCAGGCTCGCGAGGCGAAACCTAAACCTGCCAGCGCATCCAACATGCGATCTTGATCGCGCGGGGAAAGCGCACGGAACTCCTCGCGCAAACGCGCTTCCATAGCCTGGGGATTGCGCTGCATCTCGGCGAAGAGCTTCGCCGCCTCCTGAGGATCGATAGCGCTGGGATCGAAATCGCCCAGGTCGCCCAAGGCGCCTAGCCCTTCCAGGCCACCCGATCCCTCGGGCGAAGGCGCTCCCCTGAAAAGGCTCTTCAGATAGGAGAAGTCGCCTTCCACTCCCTTCGTTGCCCCGTAAGCGCCCAAGTCCCCCGCGTTCATGGCGCCGATGGAACCAATGCCCAGCGCACCCATGGCATCGCGCGTGGCCGCCCCCACCCCGGAAGACGGTGCAGGCTTCGCTTCGGTCGGGCGCGGGAAATCCAAGCGATAAAGCTCCTCGAGGAACCCGTCGAAACCGGCCGGAGCGTCGCTTCCGCCCTTGGATTCCAGAGAGAACACCCCTTCTTGGAAGACGATGGACAGGCTCCAGCGCCGACTGCCCGGCGCTGTTTCATCCCCATAGGAACCCTCCCAGCCGAAGACCCCGAGCCTTTGCAGCCCGTCGCGCAACGCCACCGCAGCCGTTAGGGGCACTTGGCGCTTCACCTGGGAAGACGGATTGGTTGCCGAGCCTTTCTGAATGACCAGCTCGTAGTATTCCGGCGCGTCGCCCGAACAAGCGCGCATCTTGAACGCCGTACGGGGGCGACGGTTCTCCAGAAGCGAGAACGACAGACTCTGAAACGGGAGCGATGACGCATCAGCCATGGGAACCTCTCACTGCCCAGCGCATGCGGGCTTTTCCTTCGGTGCTTACCCGTTCAGTATACCTGTCCGTTACACGTTTTCGCTAATCGAACAAATGTGCTACGATTTATCCATGTCCACGCATCTATCAAATATCGAAGGCGCCCCCATGGAGGGCAAACTGCCCGAAGTGCGCCTTGCCACCACGCCGTTCAAGGTGGTCTCGTCCTACGAGCCCGCCGGCGACCAGCCCCAAGCCATAGAGAAGCTGGCAGCGGGCGTGAACGACCAGCTGCGCTACCAGACGCTTCTGGGCGTCACCGGTAGCGGCAAGACCTTCACCATGGCAAAGACCATCGAGGCGGTGCAGAAGCCCACGCTGGTCATGGCGCCCAACAAGACCCTGGCCGCCCAGCTGGCCGCCGAGTTGAAGGAATTCTTCCCTGACAACGCCGTGGTGTATTTCGTGTCCTATTACGACTACTATCAGCCCGAAGCCTATGTGCCCGCTTCGGATACCTTCATCGAGAAGGACGCCTCCATCAACGAGGAAGTGGAGAAGCTGCGCCATGCCGCCACCAGCGCGCTGCTGTCGCGGCGCGATGTCATCGTGGTGGCGTCGGTGAGCTGCATCTACGGCATCGGCAGCCCCATGGACTACGC
>CAZKKN010000021.1:0-32722 GCA_964553375.1 uncultured Eggerthellaceae bacterium
GGCCATCGTGTCGCTGATAGGCATGAAGACGGCCATGGTGGTGAACAAGGTGGCGCTTGTGGCCCAGCTGGTCATCCTGGCGCTGTTCGTCATATGCGGCATCGTGTTCGTGGTGCAGCATCCTGAAAGCGCAAGCTTCTCTCCCACTAATATATTCAACCCTGCGAAGTTCGAGCTGGGTGGCACCATGTCGGCTGTATCGCTGGCTGTGATGTCCTACGTGGGCTTCGGCGCCATCGCCACGCTGACACAAGAGGCTAAGGATCCCAAGCATGGGCCGTCGCGCGCCATGATGGTGATGGCCATCGTGCTGTGCGTGCTGTACGTGCTGCAGTGCTTCATCGCTACCTGCATCGACCCCTCCGGCGCCGCCTTCGCCGACAACACTGACAACGCCTTCTACGTGGTGGCCCGCATAGCGGCCGGCCCGTGGCTGATGGTGCTGTGCGCTGTGGGCGTGGCCTTGGCTCAAGGCGTTTTCACCGCCATCGCCCAGCAGAACTCCATCGCCTTCGTCATGTTCACCATGGCCAAGGGTGGCTGCTTGCCCAAGTTCATGGCGAAGATGGACAAGCGCACCAATTCGCCGCTCAATGCCGTGATCTTCATCATCGCCCTGTCTGTAGTGCTCACGCTGGTGTTCCAATTCAGCGGCATCAACATGAACACCGTGGTGAAGATCAGCAACTTCGGCGCCCTGAGCACCTACGTGCTGTTGAACCTGTCGGTGATCGTGTTCTGCTGGTTCCAGCTGAAGGAGCGCAAGGGGGCCAAGGCGGTGTTCATGCACCTGGTGTTCCCGATCCTGGGTGCGGCGGTGTGCTTCGCCATATTGCTGTCGGTGGGCGACGTGGCGCTTATCACCGGCGTTGTGTTCATCGTGATAGGCATCGTGTATTACCTGGTTCTGACCAAGGTGCTGCATCGCCAGATAAATCTGGGATAGCTGCCGGGGAAAACGATCAGTGCGATTCGGGCCCGCCCTTCCCAGGGAGGGCCCTTTTGCTAGAATCGTGGATGAGCTTTGAAAGGGGAGCGCTGTGGACGGAAAGAAGAAAAGGCCCGCACCGAAGCGGTCATCGCGCTGGCTTTCCACCCGTTTGCGCGTTCTGGGGCGCTCTGAGTTCAAGCGCCAAACCTTCTATGCCCTCGAGAACATCCGCCATGGCAATATCATCGCGAAGAGCGTGGGTGTTGCCCTTTTCATCCTCATCGTAGCCAACGCCCTGGTGGTTTGCATCACGGTTCAAGCCGATACGGATGTGCTCTCCTATCATTTCCTCAAGTGGTTCTACTTCTTCTCCACGCTCTGCTTTCTTTTGGAATACATCGCCCGCATCTGGATAGCGGACCTCGCCTTCGGCAACTGCACGCCCATCCAAGCGCGGCTGAAGTACATCTTCTCACCTCTGGGCATCGTGGATTTCCTTTCCTTCGCTCCCAGCATGCTTTCGTGGTTCGTGCCTGTGACCCCCATGCTCATCCATGCCATCGGGATCATCCGCCTCATACGCTTGGTGAAGATAACCCGCTACATGCGGGGCTTCCGTACCATCGGGCGGGTGATGAGCAAGCACTATCATGAGATAGCGGCGGCGTTCTTGGTGATCCTGCTCTTGATCGTCGTAGCCAGCGTGATCATGTACGAGTTGGAGAACCCCGCTCAGCCCCAGAACTTCGATAATCTGCTTTCGGGGTTCTGGTGGGCGGTTCAAACGGTGACGAGCACCGGATACGGGGATATCGTTCCCATTACCCCTGGTGGACGGATCGTGGGCAGTATCATCATGCTGCTTTCGCTGGCGCTCGTAGCCATTCCCGGCGGCATATTCTCGGCTGGTTTCGTCGCTGAGTTCCAGAAAGCCAATCTGCGGCGCATCGAGCGGGATGTGAAACGCGAGTCCAAGGAATTCAAAAGCTCAGATGATGCCTCTGACGATGATGAGGATGAAAGCGAGGAAGATTCCGGCGATGCGGATTCTAGAGATGAGGGCTCCTACGACGAATCATCGCGGATCACGGGAGATTGAGGGCGAAGTGAACAAAAATAGGCCCCTATCTTATGTAAATAAATGATTAACAGGATTCAAGCCTCCTATTATTCTGGTAGTGTGGCACGTGTTTATATCCGTGATGGATCAGTTTGCAAGGAAGCTATTAAGGAGGCTCCATGGGATTTCTTGAAGGGAAAACCGCCATCATCACCGGCGCTGGTTTCGCGGCGCTCAAAGACGGCTCTGCCGGCTCCATCGGCTATGGTATAGCCACCGCTTATGCCAAGGAAGGCGCGAACCTCGTCATCACCGGCCGCAATGTGAAGAAGCTCCAAGATGCCAAGGAGCGTCTGGAAGCCGAATTCGGCATTGAGGTGCTGCCGGTGCAGGCCGATGTGAACGCCGGGGCCGACAACAAATCCGTGGTGCAAAACGTTGTGGATCAGGCCATGGAGAAGTTCGGGCGCATCGACGTGCTCGTGAATAACGCCCAGGCTTCGGCCTCGGGTGTATCTCTGGCCGACCACACCCCTGAGCAATTCGATCTTGCGATCTATTCGGGGCTCTATGCAACTTTCTACTACATGCAGGCCTGCTACCCGCATCTGAAGGAGACCAAGGGCTCGGTGATCAACTTCGCCAGCGGTGCTGGGCTCTTCGGCAACTATGGCCAATGCGCTTATGCGGCGGCTAAGGAAGGCATCCGCGGCATGAGCCGTGTGGCGGCCACCGAATGGGGTCCCGACGGCATCAATGTGAATGTGGTGTGCCCCTTGGCTTGGACTGCCGCGCTTGAGAACTTCCAGGAGCAGTACCCGGATGCATTCACTGCCAATGTGCATATGCCTCCCATGGGTCATTACGGCAATGTGGAGACCGAGATCGGTCGTGTGGTGGTGCAACTTGCAAGCCCTGATTTCAAGTTCATGAGCGGCGAGACCCTCACTCTGGAAGGCGGTATGGGCCAGCGTCCTTAATGCCCGTCAAAAAATCGCTATGCAAGGGAAAGCCGGTTCCGAAAACGGAACCGGCTTTTTTCAGTGGTATTAGACCGCTCTTTACGTCTGAACGGGGCTTTTAGCGCACAAGGTGCAGGCTGAAGGTGTGGCGGCAAGGCCTCCCAGGGCGCTTTCCCGCAGTTCGAAGGGCAGGGAGCGCCCCACGGCATCAAGCGCCCAGACCGTCTCATCGAAATCCACGGCGGGACCTATGCCGGCAAGTGCGAGTTGGGCTGCGACCAGGGCATTGGCCACGCCGGTGGCATTGCGCTTCTGGCACGGCGCCTCCACCAGACCTCCTATGGGATCACAGACAAGCCCCATGAGTCCAGAGAGCGCCAAGGCGGCAGCCGAGAGGCATTGAGCCGGGCTGCCCCCGAAAAGCTCCGTTGCGGCGCTCGCGGCCATAGCGCTTGCGGTGCCCACCTCGGCCTGACAGCCGCCCTCGGCTCCGGATACGGTGGAAGCACGGGCGATGAGCATGCCGATGGCGGCAGCATTGGCCACGGCTCGGTTGAGCTGCTCATTCTTGAATCCGCGTTCGTCTTGCAGAGCGAAGAGCAGGGCGGGAAGCACACCGGCGGAGCCGGCCGTGGGAGCAGCGACGATGCGTCCCATTGCGGCATTGGTCTCAAGCACGGCCAGGGCATAGGTTACGGCCCGGGCCAGAAGCGGATCGCAAAGAGAGCCATCACGTTGGCTGTATGCGAGGCTTGCCGCCGCTTCCCCGCCGATGAGACCTCCCATGGAGGGCTGTGGATCGCTTAGGGCGCAATCGATGGAAGCGCGCATGATGGCAAGAACGTCATCCACGTAGCGGTGGGTGTCGTCAACGGCATAGCCTTGAAGCACGAGCAGGCAACGTTCCCGACGGCAGATCGCATCAGAAATGGGCATCCCCTCGCGTTCGCAATATGCGAGAAGCGCTTTGCCGTCGGCGAAATCCAAATCCTCGAAGAGCTCGGCCGCCTGGGCTTCATCCAAGGTGGTGCCGAAACCAGTGGGGATGATGCCCGCTTCTTGTTCCTGATCGGGGGTGAGAGGAGCGAACTTCTCCCGTGACCGGTCGCTTTCCAATGTGCTCACAGCTAAGACGTCTTCGCTTTCTCCGATCCGCTCCACCAAGGCCGTCGGCAGGTCGTCGTCGGCCTCCATCACCGTATATGCCACATCCCCGCGTCTTTCGCGGAAAAGCCGCGTTGTGGCGATATTCACATCGAAGGAAGCCACCTGGGCCGCTATGAATGCCAAGACCCCTTTGCGATCGAGGTGCTTCACCACCAGGCTATGGTATTCGCCTGTGAGCTCCACCTCGATCCCGTTCAGCTGCGTGATGCGCGCCGCTCCGCCGCCGATGGATTCGCCTCGCACGCGGGTTACAGTGCCTTGTGCATCGGTCACTGCGATATCAACGGTGTTGGAGTGGTCGCAGGGTGTGGTCTCATCGGGGATGAACCGATAGGAAAGCCCTGCATCCTCTGCCAAGGCGAATGAATCCCGGATGCGCTCGTCTTCGGCTGAAAGGCCCAGCATACCGGCAAGAAGCGCGCGGTCGGTGCCGTGGCCATGATAGGTATGGGCGAAGCTGCCGTAGAGCGTGAACGTCACCTGGGATGGGGGAGTGGCGAGCAAACGGCGGGTCATAAGGGCTATATGCAAGGCACCAGCGGTATGGGAGCTGGAAGGGCCTATCATGACAGGGCCGATGATATCGCGGATGCCGAGGGTTCTCATGGGGCCTCCTATAACGGCGACGGACAACTTGAGCCTTATCTTAACCCGACATGAACGAAAAAACCCTTGGCTTGGTGCCCTGCTACCCACAGGTTGATTACGAAACCGCATCGTGACCTTGAACAGGAGGTTCAAAAGAAGGCTTCAAGGTAGTCTATCCATGATGGAGATATTTAACGGGTATGGACGAACCTTAAGGAGGAGCCATGTGCACAGGGGTCAGATTCACCGATACGCAAGGACGGATGTTCTGGGGCAGGAACCTCGATTGGACCGAAGGCTATGGACAGGCGCCTATCGTGATGCCTAAGGGCTTCACGTTGAAACGGGCGTTCGGTGAGAGCTATGAGAACAAGTATGCAACCATCGGCATGGGCATCACCTACGATGGTTATCCGCTTTACTTCAACTGCGGAAACGATGCAGGGCTTGCCGTGGGTGGTCTCAACTTCCCCGGTTATGCCGCTTTTGAGAAAGAAGCCATCCCTGGCAAGGAGAATGTGGCCGCCTATGAGATGCCGGCATTCATCGCGTCGCGTTTCGCCACGGTGGATGAGGCTGAAGAAGCGCTGAGAAACATAGCGATCGTGGGCAAGGCTCCCGGCCCCTCTATGGCCGTGGCGCTCTTGCACTGGCATATCGCCGATGCCAAGCGCAGCATCGTGGTGGAATACCAAGAAGATGGAATGCACATCTACGATGACACGGTGGACGTGCTGACCAATCAGCCCCCTTTCCCTTGGCATAAGGAGAATCTGCGCAACTACCTGAGTTGCAACGGGTATTGGCCGAAGAAGGTAACCTGGGGTGAAGACGAGCTTACGCCCTTCGGCACCGGTACCACCATGCGGGGCATCCCGGGGGACCCGTCTTCCACCTCCCGTTTCGTGAAGGCGGCTTTCATCAATGCGTTCCATCCGCTGAAGGAGACCGAAGGCCAGAACGTGATGCGCATGTTCCATACCCTGGGCAACGTGTCGTTCGTCGATGGATGCGCCCAGGCTGCTGATGGGGCATATGAGATCACGCTTTTCTCGGATTGCTTCAGTGCCGCCACGCGCACGTACTATTACAACACCTATGATGACCCGACGCTTTTAGCCGCCTGTCTTGATGACTACAGTACAGCCGATTCCAAGTCGCTCATCGCACCTCAGATGCATCCTGTCCGGTTCGCGTAAACGGCGAGCTGCGGTATCCTAGATACCGCAGAGGTTCGCGGGCGAATGGGAAAGGGGTGGAAGGCGCAATGGCATTGCTTGAGGCGAAGGGTCTGAGCGTCTTCTACGGTACGCATTGCGCATCCGAAGGCAAAATCCTGGACGGCAGTGAGCGAACCCGCCCTCTTGGGCGGATCGAGGATGTCTCGTTCTCTCTTCAAGCGGGCTGCATCTATGACCTGACCGGTCCCTCGGGTTCGGGTAAATCCCTGCTCCTGCGCGCCTGTGCGCTTATGATCGCGCGGGAATGCGGCGAGCTTTTCTTGAACGGCCGCGCGAGCACGCGGTTCGCACCTCAGGAATGGCGGCGCCAGGTTTGCCTGGTGCCCCAGAAGGCCACCTTGGTTCCAGGTACTGTTCGCGATAACCTGTTGCTTCCGTGGTCGCTCAAGGTGAACCAAGGTGCCACCCCTCCGAAAGATGAGGAGTTGCAGGCATATTTGGATGCAGTGGAGCTGGATGTAGGACTCCAGCGCAATTCCGCTCAGCTCTCTGGCGGCCAGGCAGCGCGGGTGGCGCTTCTGCGCGCTTTCGTTACGAAGCCGGAGGTGCTTCTCCTGGACGAGGTGGATGCAGCTTTGGATGATGAGGCGGCCTTGGCTGTGGGGCGCCTCACCGCAGATGCTGCCGCTGCAGGAGCGGCTTGCCTGCGGGTGCGGCATCGGGCTTCGGATGGCTTCGCCGATGGGACGTTCCAGCTTGACCGAGGGCGTCTTTCCGTTGGTTCAGGACTCCTTGAAGGGACGCGCTCGTGACCGAGGGAGTAGTGGATATCGGCACCTTGGAGCTTTGCTGTGCGGCGGGTTTGCTGTTGGTGGCGGGCATTGTATCTTGGAGGCTCGCTTTAGGCCAGGGCAGGGCTATCGTTGTGGCGGGAGTGCGCTCCTTCGTGCAGCTTCTGGCCATGGGGTTCCTGCTCATCTATCTTTTCCAGTATCAAAGCTGGTGGCTTGTGCTGCTCGTGCTTGTGGCCATGGGCATCAGCGCGGCTCAGATAGCTGTGGGCCGGGTTAAGCAGAAGGTCCGTGGGCTTTGGGGCAACGCGTTCATCTCCATCTTCGTCTCCTCCATGATCATCGCCTTCATCGTTGTGGATGGGATCATCCAGGCCGACCCCTGGTATTCGGCCCGGCAGCTGGTGCCCATCTCCGGTATGATCCTGGGTAACGCCATGTCGGCCACCGCCGTGGCCATAGACCGGCTGTTCTCCGATATGGACAGCCGGTCCGATGAGATATTCTCCCTGGTGGCTTTAGGAGCGACGCCTCGGGAAGCCGCGTTAGGCTCCATCAGGGCGGCGGTGGGTGCTGGCATAACGCCCACGTTGGCCACCATGTGCGGGGCGGGCATCGTGCAGATCCCGGGCATGATGAGCGGGCAGATCCTCGCTGGGGCGGATCCCGTTGTGGCGGCCAAATACCAGATAGTGGTCCTGCTCATGATGTCTGCTGCCACCACGCTTTCCATCGTGATCATCTGCTTTCTGAGCTATCGAAAGCGCTTCTCCAAAGAAGGCTATTACCTCGATTCGGGCCTTCGGGGCCTATAGTACTCAGCATCCTTCATCCCATCGGTTCGGAAACGGGCCCGTAGCACTTCGCAAACATACCTTCCAAGGATGCGGTTCTGCCTGCTTGGAGCAATAGAATCGAATCACTAGGCTGAATAGCCGTCGTTCGAAGGAAGGGAAGTCGCCATGTATTACTCCAGCGGGAATTACGAAGCCTTCGCTCATCCGCGCAAACCTGAGGGTGTGGAGGGCAAGCAAGCCTATATCGTTGGATCGGGGCTGGCAGGTCTCACTGCAGCCTTCTTCCTGGTACGCGATGCCCAGATGCCCGGTGAGAACATCCACATCCTGGAACGCGACCCGCGCGCTGGCGGGGCATGTGATGGTTGGGATTACTCGCAGCTGGGCTACACCATGCGCGGCGGTCGCGAGATGGACAACCATTTCGAGGTCATGTGGGATGTGTTCCGCGACGTGCCCTCCATCGAGGACGATGGGGTCAGCGTGCTCGATTACTATTACTGGCTGAACAAGAGCGATCCGAACTACTCGCTA
Source organism: uncultured Eggerthellaceae bacterium (assembly GCA_964553375.1). Lineage (GTDB taxonomy): Bacteria > Actinomycetota > Coriobacteriia > Coriobacteriales > Eggerthellaceae > UBA9715. Next base: position 8,012 of record CAZKKN010000021.1, read on the forward strand.
TGCCGAGCCACGGTGGAGCGCGGGAAAGACGCGCATACCGATAACAAATTCAATCTGTCCGATAAAGCCTGCATGGAGATCATGGACCTCTTCTTCACTCCTGAGGACCAGCTGCAGGACAAGAAGATCACCGAGTATTTCTCCGATGAGGTGCTCAACTCCAACTTCTGGTTGTATTGGCGCACCATGTTCGCCTTCGAGAACTGGCACTCGGCTCTGGAGATGAAGCGCTACATCACGCGTTTCGTCCATCATCTGGGCGGCCTGCCGGACTTCAGTGCACTGCGCTTCACCCGCTACAACCAGTACGAGTCCATGATCTTGCCGCTGCAGAACTATCTGGAGGCACACGGCGTTGATTTCCAGTTCAACACCCATGTGACAGACGTCAACTTCTCATGCAGCGATGCCAAGGATAACAACCGCAAGGTAGCCACTGAACTGCGGCTCGTGCGCGGCAAGGATGCAGGTATCGAAGATGCCGCTGAAGGCTTGCCGGGTGCTGGGGACCCGAGCGTCCAAGGCTCCGAAGAGGTCATCGAACTTACTGAAGATGACCTGGTATTCATCACGCCGGGCAGCTGCGTGGCCCATTCGTCTTTCGGCAGCCAGGATACGCCAGCTAAATTCGATCCCACGCTGGTGCCTGGTGACGGCTGGGATCTGTGGAAGCGCATCGCTGCTCAAAGCCCCGCATTCGGTCATCCCGAGAAGTTCTGCTCCACCCCGGAGCTGAGCAACTGGGAAAGCGCCACCGTAACCACGCTCGATGAGAAGATCCTGCCCTATATCAAGGACATCTGCCGACGCGACCCGCTCTCCGGTCATGTGGTGACCGGCGGTATCGTTTCCGTCAAGGATTCTAATTGGCTGCTCAGTTGGACCATCAACCGCCAGCCGCAGTTCCGCGACCAGAAGCCCGGCACCGTATGCGTGTGGCTCTATAGCCTGTTCACCGACAAGCCTGGCAACTACATAAAGAAGCCCATGCGCGAGTGCACCGGCAAGGAGATCTGCGAGGAATGGCTCTATCATCTTGGGGTGCCTGAGGAGCAGATCGAAGAGCTGGCCCAGAACAGCGCCAACACCGTGCCGTGCATGATGCCCTACATCACGGCGTTCTTCATGCCGCGGGCTGCGGGCGATCGTCCGCTCATCGTGCCCGAAGGAGCTGTGAACTTCGCTTTCATCGGCCAGTTCGCCGAAACGCCGCGTGACACCATCTTCACCACGGAATACTCCATGCGCACCGGGATGGAGGCCGTCTATACGCTGCTGGATATAGATCGCGGCGTACCCGAGGTCTGGGGCAGCGCCTTCGATTTGCGTGTGCTGCTGAATGCCACCGTGCTTTTGCGCGACGGGAAGCCTGCCACAGACATGAACATGAGTCTGATAGAGAAACTGCTGATGAGCGGTGGTCTGAAGGCCATCGAGGGTACGGATGTCTATGGGTTGCTCAAGGAGTTCGGCGTGATTCCGTCCGATGCGAAGAACGCCGATACCTATGAGCCGGCCGTCGGTGCCGTATGGCCGGGAATCCATTAGCTTTCACTCTCTGCGCAGCGGCAGATACGTTGAAGGCCGGCGGAATCATCCGCCGGCCTTCAGGTTTTTCAGGGCTTTGACTCGCTTAGGCCCCCAGCTACTTCACGTAATTCCAAGTGAGGGTATCCCCATCCTGTGGGATGCACGATACCGGAGTTCCTTCGATGGCTGTGCCGTTCAGCTGACAGACCCAATGGCTGCCGTCGCCGGCATCGCCGTTCTCAAGACCGCCGATGGCTGTGACGGTCGTATCGTCGCCGCCTCCTTGCACCTCAACCTCACGGCCGGTGGCCTGGAGGAATTCAAGTGCATTCGTGCCTTCGGGAGCTTTGACCTGAATCGTCTCCTCAGCGAACTGAAGCGGCGTATCCACATCGGTCGACTTGGTCACGGACTCCTTCATAGCCACGGTGACCATGATGTCGTTGGCGGATTCAGCGGCAGGGGATTCCTGGTCGCCTGCTGTTGTGCCACTTGATGCAGCACTGCTGGATGCAGCGCTGCCAGATGACGCTTTCGCCGCATCACCTGATGAGCATCCGGCTAGCGACACAGCCATCATTCCCATTGCCAAGGCGAGCCCCAGCGCGATCTTCGCCCAGCGTGTTCCCGATTCGTTCCTCTTCACCTTCAACATACCTTCCTCCAATACTCTTACATCCAAGGTTGCACCATTGTGATCGGCATCGCTGCCATGAGCACGAGCAGGCGCAGCGTGAAGCCGCCCACCAGCACCATGACATCCGATGCAGCGCTTATCATGTGGCCTTTGGTGGAGTATTCCACCTCCTCGGTGGACATGAACAGCATCTTCCCTTCCAGGATGGTTGGCATGACCAGGCCGAGCACGATGAACACAAGCCAGAATGCCATGGCGTAATCGCCCGATACCAGATTCATAACCGATGCCCAGCCAGCTGCCTCAGCGCTATTCGCCGTTATGAAGAGCAGGCAGGCCATTAGGAAGAACTCGAAGATGGGCAGGAAGAAGTGGAACTTCTTGAAATCGCCCGATTTGTCGAACTCCTGAGGCGAGCGGAAGATGCCCACGAGCAGGATGGCCGCCATGCCCGTAGACACAGCGGATACCAAGAAGAGCACGGGAAGCAAGGCGTTGTTCCAAAGTGGGAAGGTCTTGGCCACGCCCAGCAGGCAACCGGTGTATACGCACACGCAGATGCCTAAAACGCCACCGACGATATCGAGCCATTTCGGAATGCGCAGGCCCTTGCCCAACAGATCCATGACCATGACTATGAGCGCAACGACGACGAACAACCCTAAGAACACCACACCCCATGTCATGACCGAACCGAAGTTGGTCAGCAGGAATACGAAGCGCAGCGGGTTATGGAAGCCGGCTGTGGCATCGAACATGAGCAGCACTAAGCCGATGATCACGGTGATGGGTGCTATCACCCGCCCATAACGGATGAGGTGCACACAACAAGGTGTGCGCAAACGCAGGTATGCGGCACCAGCGAAAGCTCCACCGCCAACGCCTGCAAGGAACAGATACCAGGCAATTATGGTTCCCCATACGGGTTCGAATGTCATCCTGATCACCTCGCGTAGAACACTTTTGACTTGGTGAGGTCGCCTTTGATAGGCGTGGCTTTCGTGCGGGCTATCTCCCGTACCAGCTCGCTATCGGGGTCATCCAGATCCCCGAAGACGCGTGCGCCGGTGGGGCAGGCCTCCACGCAAGTGCACATCTTCGTGCCGGTCTGCTCCGCAGATACGGTGCAGAATCGGCACTTGTCCACAGCTCCGGTTTGGGAGTTGCGCACACGTACCTGATACGGGCAGGCCGCCATGCAGTACAAGCAGCCGATGCAGCGTCCCTGATCCACGCTCACGATGCCATCTGCGCCCATATGTGCCGCCCCGGTTGGACATACCTGCGCACAGGGGGCATCCTCACAATGCATGCATTGCAGTGGGATGCTCTCCACCCGCACATCGGGAAAGCTACCCACTTCACGCTGTTCGAAGCGGATGAAGTCCTCGTCGGGCAGCAGGTTGTTCTGCCGTTGGCAGGCGGTTCGACAGGTGAAGCAGCCGATGCATTTCGTCGTATCTATCAACATGCCATAGCGTGCCATCATTCACCTTCTTTCAACAGACAGACAAGGGCTTCTTGGGTGCACAGGGTGCCATAGCCCTTTTCCACCGCCGGATCGCAGAACAGAAGTGGATTCACGCCTTCGCCTTTGGCTTCGTGCTGCCTGTCTGCCGTGTGGCCGAAGCCGCTGGGGAGATAGACTGCCGACGGCACGATGCGCTGTGTGACGAAGGCCTTGACCTTGCAGGTGTAGGTGTCGTTGTAGACGACCAGCGTATCCCCGGTCGCTATGCCCAACATCCCAGCTATGGCGGCGTTCACCCAGGCGCTGCGAAGGTCATAGGTTTCTGCGATGTCCTGAAGCTCGGCAACGTTATAGCCATGGACACCTAGTACCGGTTGCTGACCGGTGATCAGATGGAACCGAAGGGACTCGGCGTTGCCATCGAAGGCGATGGTTACTTCGTTCTCCTGTCCGGAGTTCATATCGTCAGAGACGATCGTCTGCACATTGGAGGAAACCAGGGGTTCCACCCACAATGCCATGGCCTCCAACCCCGCCTCCTCGCAGGCTGCGCTGGCGCATTGGATCTTCTGAGTCGGTGTATCCCAAGTTGAGATGCGATTCACGGCTCCAATAGGTGCCGCGCTGCCGTTTTCCCGCAGCCCTTCCAAGGTCAGCCCCACCGATTCGAGTTGTGCAGCAGCAGCTTCGTCCAGGCTGAAATCGAATGCATCTCCCACGTTGCATGCTTGTGCGAGGCCGGAGATGATATCGGCTACCGCCATAGCATTGGTATCGCCGTTTTCGATAACCGCATCGGCGATGGAGACAGCCGGTTCTGCGGCTTGGAGGAACATCGGTAGCGAAGAAGAGGCCAAGTAGCTGCTTGAAGGCAGCACGTAGTCGGCGAGCTGGGCGGTTTGGGTCATCTGCTGGGCAATGCAGACGAACAGGTCCATATCCCGAAGCGTACGCTCCACATCGCCCATATTCGCATAATCGTAGGCGATATCTGCATCTACGGCGAACAAAGCCTTCAGAGCACCGGAATCCGCCAGCCGCAGAGCTTCGGCAAACGAAGCGCCGAAGGGGCGTCCCAGCGGGAAATCCCCGTTGCCGGCGATCTTCGGGGCTTCAGCTGCCAATCCTTCCAAGGGGAGGGCGTTTTGAAGCGATGCTGCGCTGTAGTCGTAGGGCAGAAGCGCGCCGCCTTCCCGGTTCCAAGTGCCAAGCAGGGTGTTCAACAGGCACACGGCCCGTGCTGTCATGCTGCTGTTGGCGAAAGCGGAGGCGCCGATGCTCCCATTACCGTATTCTATGGATACGCGAGGTGCCGCTTCGATCATCTGCGCTATCAGTCCCTCTATGCGGCTTTTAGCCACGCCGGTGATCCCTTCAGCCCAATCGGGGCGATAGTCTGCAATGGCGGCTGCCCATTGATCGAAATCCGATACGTTGGCGGCCACGAACTCCTTATCGTAGTGTCCGCTGGAGATGAGCCCATTGCAGATGCAGAGCAGCAATGCCAGCTCGGTGCCGGGATTCACGGCGAGCCACTCGTTGGCGAACGAGGCAACCGTTCCCAAGCGCGCATCGATGGCTACAATGGGCGTTTGCGCCTGACGGGCCTCCTGGAGCGAGGCAGCGAACGCCGGCGTGACCACATCGGCATAGCTGGTGCCCACCAGAACCACCAGATTCGCGTTAGCCGTATCGGGAACATAGGCAGGAGCGCCGATGACTTGGGAGAATGCAGCTTCTTTGACAACGTTTTGGATGACATCGTCAACGTAGGCGTTGCCGCTGCCCAAGGCCGCCATGAAACGCGAACCGTAGGCGCTCGCAGTGGGGGAGAGTCCATCATGGACCAGGGCTATGGCCTCAGGCCCTGCTCCAGCCATGATGTCGGAGAGCCTTTGGGAGATCTCCGCGAAGGCCTCATCCCAAGTGATGGTTTGGAATTCGCCGTCGCCTTTTCGGCGCAGGGGGTTCATCAGATTGGCTGATGAATAGGCGCTTTGGGTGAAGCCGAAGCCGCGAGCGCACAGGGTTCCACCAGACCGTGGGCTGGATGCGTCACCTATTGCCTTGTCGAGCTTCCCGTCCACTACGTAGGCCGTGAACCCGCATCCGTTAGGGCAGGCTTGGCAGATGGTATGGGCTTGGGAATGCTTCGGCCTGGCGCCCACGCCTATCTGGCCTCCTTCTGCGAAAGCGGTAGTGGCCGCTGCCCCTGAGCAGGCGAGCGCGCCGCCCGCAATGGCGCATCCTTCGACGAACCGGCGCCGCGTAAGAGATCGTTGCATCATTTCGATCCTCCTCACGTTTAGGCGTCGACCAGGGTGATGGTGCGTACCACGCCGGCATCAAGCGCCGCTTGGGCGATATTCTTCCAATCGACGAACTGGATGGCCCCGTTGGGGCATTGTTCGGCGCACCGGCCGCAGGATACGCATTTGGTGGAGACGTTGGTCTCGGAATCGATGCGCGGCATATTCCACGGACAGGCTTGGGCGCACATGCCGCAGCCGATGCAGGTGGCATCGTCAACCACGCGCGCTCCCGTCTTCGGATCGGCATAGATGGCATGGACAGGGCAATAGTTGGCACACCAGGGGTCTTCACACTGCTTGCAGTGGGCTACGGTGAACTGGCAATCCTCGAAGATGCCATCGCCAGTCCCAACGCCGGCGCCGTAATAGTAGTTGTCCCATACGCGCACGCGTGCGATATGCTGGCAGACGCGACCGTCGTTTTTCAGGGTGCAGCTCATCTCGCAGCGCTGACAACCCGAGCATTTCGCACGATCGGTCACGATCATCTTCAGGGGAGTGGTGCGCAAGTCGATGCGTCCCGATTCGATTGATCGCTCGGTGACGCCCCAGCTGGCAAGAACGCCGCCGACAATGAGGCCGGCAACGCCGCAACCGCACATGGCCAGTACATCGCGGCGTGTGAAAACATGCTTCTTCTTGGGGGGATCATTCTGTGAGCCGGTGCCATCGCCTTGGGCACCCTCGGTGCAAACGGATTCTTCCCCGAGAACTTCAGTCGCCTTGCTCGCGTCGTTCTCCGACGCATCTTTTATGAAGGGGATCCTGGAGTTGTGAGAACCCTCTGTTTCGGCAGACATTGCAGCCTCCTTTTACCGGAACAATTACTGTAAAAAGAGAGCTCCACCGTCGCGTTTTTCCTTGCACAGCACCACTAACGGCCTGTATTCTACATCTTGCCGATTTAAGAATGGAGATTTCGTAACTTAATGGTCACATTCCAGGGCATCTATGTTACAGCTCGGTAAACAATCCGCATCAGACACTCCTTGTGATAGAGCGAGTACTAGGATTGTCCCCGATGACGAACTCCAAACCGTCGTGTTTTCGTCCGCACAGCGCAAAACAACCGAAGGTTTGGAGAACCACAATGGTAGATACGAAGTCCTATGGCTGGGCGGGTAAGATCCTCCGGGTCAACCTCACCGACGGCACAGCCACGACGTTTCCCACCGAACCCTATAAAGATTACATCGGTGGCATGGGCTTGGCGAACAAGATAATGTTCGATGAGGTTCCGGCGGGAACCAAGCCCTTGTCTGAGGCGAATAAGGTGGTCTTCGCCGTTGGCCCACTGACGGCTTCCGGCGTTCCCTTGGCTGGCCGTACCACCATCGCATCGCTTTCCACTTTCACGAAAGACGAACAGATCGTGGATGCCCACTGCGGTGGCATGCTGGGGGCGCGCATCAAGCAAGCCGGCTACGATGGCATCGTTGTTGAAGGCAAGGCCGAGAAGCCCGTCTATATCATGGTTGATAACGACGACGTGAAGATCAAATCCGCCGATGGGATCTGGGGTCTGGGTACGCGTGCAACCAACGAGATCCTCTGTCGCCGTGAGGGGCGCGACGTGGTTGTCGCCACCATCGGCCCTGCAGGCGAGAACCAGCTGCCCTATGCTTGCATCATCAATTCACGCAACCATTCCGCCGGTGCTGGCGTGGGAGCTGTTCTGGGTTCGAAGAATATGAAGGCCTTGGTCGTGCGCGGCACGGGTACGGTGAACGTGGCCGACCCAAAGGCTGTAGCCGACCTCTCCGATTATATGTTGCGAGAGATTCTGGGCTCCAATAACAACCATGTGGTTCCCTCCACCCAACAGGAATGGGCCCAATACTACGATAAGGGCTCTCGTTGGACGGCGCGCAACGGCCTGTATTGGGCGCTTGCTGAAGGCGGCCCCATCGAGACCGGTGAACCTAAGCCCGGCAACATCAACACCGTGGGCTACCGTTGCATGAAATCGACCAAAGACGACGGCCCTGAGGCGGAGAAGTACACCATCAAGATGGACGGTTGCCACAGCTGCCCCATCCACTGCTACTCCGATATGTATGTTCCGAAGAGCGCCGAAGACGGCGGTTATGCCACCACGGGCAATACCTGCGTGCCCAACTTCCCCTTCAAGTACATGATCAAGATCCTGGGAACGGACGTCAAAGACGAAAGCGAAGACAGCATCATTTGGAACCAGGTCATCGGGTCCACAGTGGACGATTTGGGGCTATGGTGCAACTACGCCCAGCTGTACCGCGATATCGCTCACTGCGTCAGCAGCGGTGTATTCGAGCGCGTATTGCCTCCTGAGGAGTATGCCGAATTCGACTGGAACAAGTTCTATACCAACGATCCAACCATCATGCCGCCTCTGCTGCGCAAGATCGCAGAGAACGATTCTGAGCTCTCCTATATCGGTCACGGCACCTATGTTTGGACCGAGCGCTGGGATGATATGAAGTGGAACGATACGGTGGCCTCATGCATGATCAGCCCCCGCGGATGGCCGGTGCATCACGCCCATGAATGCTTCGGTCAGGTGGGACTGCTCTACAACGGCCTTTTCAATCGCGATGACATGATCCACTCCGCAGTGAACTTCCAAGGCAGCGGGTTGCCTTTCGAGCTGAAACAGCAAATCGCCGCAGAGGTTTGGGGTGGGGAAGACGCCATCGATATGGACAAGAACTACACCCCCATGAATGAGCACAAGGCTAACTTCACCTGGTGGTCGGTGGTCACCGATGTACTGCATGATTCGCTGACGCTTTGCAACTGGGTGTGGCCTATGACCGTCTCTCCGGTTGAGGCCCGCGATTACCGCGGCGACCTGGATCTTGAGGCGAAGTTCTTCAAGGCCGTGACGGGCCAAGAGGTCACCACTGAGGAGTTGTACAAGGCCGGTGCGAAGATCATGACCCTGCAGCGGGCCAACACCGCTCGCGGCATGACCGATGCCGATGGCAACATGGGCACCAACGACTTCCGTACCTATCACGACATCATCACGGAATGGCCGTTCACGAAGGATCCCGATAAACCCGCCTTCACCGAGGGTACCGATAAGATGGAGAAGGAAGACTACCAAAAGGGCCTGACCATGCTCTATCGTTGCTTCGGATGGGATGAGCAGTTGGGATGCCCAACGGCTGCCTGCCTGGATGAGTACGATATGCCCGATGTGAAAGAGGAGCTGCAATCGCTCGGTCTTCTGCCCTAGCGGCGCGCATCTCCCAGGCTCTCTGGAGCGATGATCATTCGGTAATCGAAGGGGCGACCATCGGGCCGCCCCTTTCCTATACATTCATGAATCGCTCCACCGAAGCCCATTCCGCAAGGGACTGGGCATGGTTGGAACTCAGATGATCAGAGGAGAAATAATAGACATCGCCGTTGCTTGCCTCTATGCGATTGATGTCAGCGAATTCCGGCGAACAGCGCGCCTGTTCCCATAGGGCCTCCACCTGTGCAGGCTCCATGGAGAAGGGGTGGTTCCCGAAGTTCTCTTGGGCCATGGGCCGCGGGTAGGTGCGGGACTCCTCCCGTATGCAGTAAGCGAATGTGCGCAACGGGTCACCTTCCTGGGCCAGGAAGGCCCAGCGGACGAATGCGGGTTTCATGATGCCGGCATCGTAGAGATAGGGGGTCTTCCCGCCCTTGATGCGGTGAATCCCCTCGGCATGCAAGGCAAGCGGTTTGACGGGTGCCGGTTCATCTGTCTCAACGAGTCCCCATTCGCCATCGATGCAAACGAGCTTGAATCCCTCAGGGGGCACGAGGCCGAAGTTCTCCTCCTCATCATCGGTTTCAGCAATGGTGTTGGGGGAATCCGGCCAATCGGTGGATTCAAGGGATTGCACGGTTGCTCCTGGGGTTTCCTCAGGGGCCTCGGTAGAGGGCTCAGGTGATTCGGTTGCCTGTTCATCACCGGGTTTCGCTTCTTCAGGCTGCGCGTTGAAGATATGCGGCACTCCCACTCCCCGATCAGCGAATCGCGAGGGAGCTGCTTTGACGGACTCGGCCTTCGACCTGTTGCTAGCGGGAGCCTCTGCAGCGAGAAGCTCAGTAGCGCTTTCCGCTTCGCCTTCGAGAAGCTCCATCACAAGCTGGTCGAATTCACTTTGCATAAGATGAGGGGGTACCAGATCGGCCCAGTGAGCCGGAGTGGTGAGCAGCCCGCGCCGGGAGTTCTGACGTACCAGGTCAAGCGCTGCTGCGCAGGCGTTGTGAGCAGCGAGCTCGTTGGCCTGCGCTTCCTCATCCATACGGCATTCAAGACGCGATTGGCGAAGCGAGCAATGCTCAGCCATGATGCAGGGAACGGAAAGCTCGTCGCAAGGGACCGCTTCATCCAGCTGGGACAGCGTGGCGCCATCGTTCAGCAGGAAATCACCGACGAGTGCGCGTCCGGCGCATACGGCGAAGTAGAGGGCGTGGATCTTATCGGAGGGCACGCCATCAACCAGGGCGCTCACATCGTCCGTCGTGAGAGCGAGCACATCCTCAACGCCTTTGCCTTCGATGTATTGGCAAAGGGCACTGGCGCATCCGGTCATGGCCAGGCAACCGCGGGTTTTGAATCCCGCCGCCTCCACGATGCCCGTTTCCGGGTCGATTCGGGCGAACAGGCGGCAAGCTACCTCGCCGCGCTTGGATTTGCCAACCATACTTTGGGCGTTGAAGCCCTCCGGGGCACCGGAATTCTTGAAATCGGCGACAATGGCCAACAGGCGTTCGGAATAGGTGGCTACCTCGTCTTCCACCTCTGTCTGGTATACGTCGGCCGTGCGCAGGAGCACCCGGTCCTCTGGCTTGCGATAAACGTTGCGCTCGCTCATAACGGCCTTCTCTCAATGAGACGCTGACAGCTTCAGGGAAGCTCTTGGCAATGCGGTATCAGCATACCGCGTTCGCAGATGAGGCGCATCCAGGCGCCAACTATTTCTTTGGAGCGAAACAATGTACCGGGAGGCAGTTGCCTCTAGGCGCTGGGCGTCTCGGTCATGAAGAGGATGCCCAGCGTTCCCGGACCGCAATGGCTTGAGATGGTGCAGCTTGCCGTTGTGGTGTGGATGTTCTTAAAGCCATACCCCTCCAGCATGGAGCGGACGTCAGCTTCCACCTCGTCATCCACACCGGAATGGGTGATGAAGATATCGTCTTTGATGACGTCCGGGTATTTCGCAAGCGTGTCAGCCACGTAATGCTCCAGTACATGCTTCATCTTGCCGCGATAGAGCTTGCCCACCTTCATGGCACCGCTTTGATTATCCACCAGGATGCCCGGGTGGCAGCTCAGCATCTTGCCCACATGGGCCACCACCGTGGGGCAGCGCCCGCCGGCAGCCAGGAAATCCATGGTATCCAACACGAATGATGCATGGGAGCGGTTGTGCAGGTCTGCAGCCGCTTCTGCGATGGCGGGACCGTCCATGCCCTCCTCGCGCATACGGCAGGCGGCAAGCACCTGCAGTCCCACGCCGGTGGAGAGGCTTTTGCCATCTATGACATGCACATTCCCCATATCCTTAGCGGCCTCGACTGCGTTTTGATAGGCGGCAGACAAAGCGCTTCCAAGGCTGAAGTGAATCACCTCACGACCGCCTTCGGAGAGTTTCTCGAAGTATCGGCGGTACTGGCTGGGTGCGCACGCTCCCGTGGTGGGCAGCGACTTGTCCTCCCAATAACCTGCGAAGAGGTCCGCTGGCGTGATGTCTACGCTATCCAGATGGTCTTCGCCGCGAAACTCAATATGGAAGGGGAAGCTGTGGATGTTGTAGCATTCCCGCTGCTCATCCGAAAGGTCGCAGGTGCTGTCGGCACTGATGACGACTTCGTCCATGGATCACTCTTCTCCGTTCGTTTATTCGACTACCAGATCCGTGAATTGGAATGTGGTGCAATCCACCAGGCCACGGTTGGTCAGGCGCAGCTCGGGAAGGCAGGCGAGGGGGATGAGCGCCATAGTCATGAAAGGTGAGGGCATGGTGCAACCGATGTCAGCCCAAGTCTGCTCCAGGGCATGGACTTTCTCGCTCATCTCGGCAGCCCCCAGGTCGTTCATGAGCCCGGCGATGGGCAGTTCCACAAGCCCCAGCACTTCGCCATCCGCCACAACCACCATGCCGCCCCCGCACTCCGCCAACGTGTTGGCAGCTAAGGCCATATCTGAATCGTTTGTGCCCACCACCAGAAGGTTGTGGGCATCGTGGGCAACCGTGGATGCCATGGCGCCGCGCTGGATGCCGAAGCCCTTGGTGAACCCAACACCGAAGGACCCGGTTTCGTGGTGCCGCTCGAAGACGAAGGTCTTCAGTACATCTTGGGAGAGGTCGCTGTGCAGCTGGCCATCTTCCACGGTGAGGTCCACGTGGGTTTCGAATGCGCCCACTTTCCCAGGGATTATCTCGATGGTCCGCACTTTAACCGTACTGCCGTCTTCTGCCGTTTCCGGTGCTCCCACTGCGAAATCGGCAGGGGTGAGCGTGCGTCCCAAGTGCATGGAGTGGGTGACCCATTCAGGGAACTCGAAGCGCGGGTAGTCGAAAAGCGGCTTGCCGTCTTCGGCAACCACGTCGCCATCGATCATCATGCGTACGACATTCAACGTGTCCAGGCCATCGAGGAACACTATGTCGGCGCATTTACCTGGTGTGATGGAGCCCAGCTCGTTGTCCATGCGGAAGCATGTGGCCACGTTGATGGTGACCATCTGGATGGCTTCAACCACCGGTATACCGCATTCAACCGCTACACGCAGCACGTGATCAAGATGGCCGTCTTCCACCAGCGTGTGCGGGTGCGTGTCATCGGAGATGAGGTTGGCGAAGCGGGTGTCTATGTCGTTATCGGTGATGGCATGGGCCAACTCCGGCAGGTCATGCCACGCTGAGCCGTAGCGCAGCTGAGCGTATTGGCCCAAGCGCATCTTGACCAGAGCGTCTTCGGCGCGGGTGGATTCATGGCAGCAGCGCACACCTGAAGCCACATAGGCGTTCAACCCTTGGTCCGTTTCGGGGATGGAGTAGTGACCGGTTATCACCTTATCGGCCTTGAGCGTCTCCGCCAGTTCGCCGTGGGCGTGATCGGTGCCGGCCAGCACTCCGGGGAAATTCATCATCTCGCCCAATCCCACAACGCCATCCCAGGCCATGGACTTGGCGATGTCGGCCGGGCCTATAGCGGCACCGGTGTCTTCGAAGCCGGGTACTGCGGGCACGCAGGAAGGTGTGGTCACCATGGCCTTCAGCGGCGTGCGGGCAGCATCCTCCATCATGACCTGAACGCCCTCAAGGCCCAGTACATTGCATATCTCATGGGGGTCCCAATAGATGCCCGCCGTTCCATGGGGCACCACGGCACGGGCGTACTCGCCGGCGCCCATCATGGATGATTCCACATGGATGTGGCCATCCAAGAAGCCCGGCGCTATGACCTGGCCTGCAGCTTGGATGATCTGGGTGCCTTCGCCGATGCAGTGGTCGGCATCGCCGATGTAGGCGATGCGCCCTTCAGCGATCGCCACATCCATTCCCTCTTGCACTTCAGCCGTGCAGACGTTTACCAGATCGGCTCCCTTGATCACGACATCGGCCGGCTGCTTGCCTTGAGCCACGGCCGACAAGGTCTGCGTGCATTCCCAAAGCGGTTTCTTGCAGAAATGGTTGATCATGGAAAGCCTCCTTAGCTTGGAGTTGGCACTCGCCTGTTAACCCTTATCATACAACGCACTGCGCCCTGAGAAGGGCTCAAGCGGGTTGTGCCCAGGAAGTGCTGACCCTCGTCAAGAAAAAGGTGTTTAACCTGCCCCAACATATCGTTTAAGCCATCTTAGCATCGAGTTGCGAAAAACCAGGGCGCTGCCGTTAAAGTATGTGTAGGGAAAACCACAATGAAGAAGGGGATGCCCATAAACCGACCAGAAGCGACAGAGTTCCTGAGAAAGCGCGGACCCAACCTGGCCATTCGCATCTTCCTCGTGGCCTTAGGAGCGGTGGTGATGGCCTTCGGCATCGCCTTGGCCAAGCACTCGGCCACGGGTACAGCCCCTATTTCCACACTGCCTGCCGTGGTGACTGAGATATGCCAGGTAAACGGTCTGGGTGGCTTTACCATGGGGGTGTGGCTTTTCACCTTCAACGTGATCTATTTCCTCTTGGAAATCATCCTCCTGCGTCGACAGTTCAACCCCATCCAAGTGCTGCAACTTCCGCTGGTATTCGTCCTTTCGGCTGCAGTGGACCAATGGCTGGGGCTCTTCAACCTCATCTTCCCCTTGGATTACTACCTGTTGCGCTTGCTCTACCTGGTCTTATCCATTGTGATCCTGGCGCTGGGGATTCGCATCCACATCCTAGCCGACCTCGTTCTCACGCCGGCCGATGCCCTGGTGCTCGTGGTCTCCTATAAGAGCAAGAAGCGCTTCTCGGGATGCAAGGTGGCCTTCGATGTCTCCATATCCCTGATTGCAGCCACGCTTTCGCTCATCTATTTCCATGGGCTCCTCCATGTGCGGGAAGGTACGGTCATTTCATCCCTTTTCGTTGGCACCATGGTGGGTTTCTGGGGCAAGGCCATAGAACGGTTGGATTGGCTCGTTCCCCAGGTGGATAAGCCTTTCATCCCGCCCATCGTGCCGCCTGAGCCCCAAGAAGGGGAATAGCCTGTTATTCTTCCGTCTAAAGCTGCGTTTTGCCGGTCTTGGACCCTATGAGTGGTATCATGCGGAAAGAAATAGAGGCACTCCGGTCATAATTTCAGTTTTTGTCCTAAGGATTCATCATGAGCGCTTTTCATAGAGCAGATGGCCAGGGAAACGATGCGGCATCGCGAGACGCCTACCTGGAAGTATCCAACCAGTTCCTCGAGCGCATCCCTGGAGGTCTTTTCCGCTATAGGGCAGAAGGGGATGACACCCTGGATTACGTGAACACCGGCCTTCTGAAGATCTTCGGTTGCGATACCTTCGAAGAATTCTGCGAGCTCACTGGCAATACGTTCCGAGGCATCGTATATCCTGAGGACTGGGAGCGCGTAGACGCCTCCATATACGAGCAGGTCGAAGACGGCAACTTCGACCGTGTCATCTATCGCATCCGCCGCAAGGACGGCCAGATCCGTTGGTTGGACGATAGCGGGCATCTGGTGGAGGATTCCGAAGGCGTGCGCTGGTTCTATGTCACGGTGATAGATATCACCGACCAGGTGAATGCCCGCCAGCAGCTTGAGCAGGCCAACGATCGCTTGGAGATACTCACGGCGCTTTCCAACGATGTGGTATTCGACATCCAATGCGCAACGGGTGAGTGCAATGTCTACGGCGATTTCCAAGGCCGTTTCGGTCGGCCGCCCGAGCAATCGGATTTCGTGGTGCATCGTCGATGCCAGAAGGAATGCAATCTGGACATCTCCTCTCACGACCTCTCGCATCTGCTGGAGCAGATCACCGACAACAGCCTTGTTGATTTCGAGACCTCTGCCGAGGATGCCCAGGGCAATCCCGTTTGGTATCGCTACCAATCCGTGGTGCTCTACGACGAGGCGGGCAATCCCATACGCCATGTGGGACGGCTTCTGGACACCCAGGAGATGGCTATGCGGGAAAGCCAGTTCCGCAAGAAGGCCGAGCGGGATAGCCTCACCGGCATCTATAACCGGTCCGCCGCTTTGGATCGCATTGAGACCATCATGAATTCGGAGACCCGGCCCTGCACCTTCGTCATCTTGGACGTGGACGACTTCAAGGGCGTGAACGACACCTACGGCCACCCTGAAGGGGACCGGGTGCTGCGCGAGTTGAGCGAGTTCATCTCGCAGGTCATGCGTAAAGAGGATATCGTGGCCCGCCTTGGTGGCGACGAGTTCGCCATATTCGCGCCGGGGCTGGGGCCCGGGCCGGCCATGGATCGCATCTTGGAGCATCTTGCCCGTGGTCCTTTCGCGGCCGACCGCGCCGTAGACGCCACCGACTCCAGCGAGGAGCCCGAGGCTCCCAAGGCTGCCCCCTCGCTTTCCATCGGCGCTGCCAGCTGTTTGAACCCGCCGGTGGAGTTCAAGAACCTTTACGAAGTGGCCGATTCCGCCCTTTATGAGGCAAAACGAGCCGGCAAGGCGCAATATCGGCTGTTCATCATGGAGTAGCCCCGCTCTCTTGATAATCCTTTGCCGAATTGGCATAATACGAACATGGGTTCGTATAAAACGTACATAGCCATTGACTTGAAGTCATTCTACGCATCGGTGGAATGCCGCGAGCGCGGTTTGGATCCGCTCACCACCAATCTGGTGGTGGCCGATGTCGCCCGCTCGGAGAAGACCATCTGCTTGGCAGTGTCCCCTTCGCTTAAAGCCTACGGGGTAGGAGGCCGCGCCCGGCTTTTCGAGGTGGTCCAGCAGGTGCGGGAAGTCAATGCCGACCGCCTTTCCCTGCTGCGCAAATCCAAGATGCCTGTGCCTGCGGTCCATCGGGTGGAGCCGCCTGCCGGGGATACCACGGGAATGGGCCTTGAGGCATACCGTCCTTTCGAAGGCGCGCTTTTCCGGGGATCATCGTTCCTTGATGGAGAGGTGCGGCAAAATCCCTGGTTAGAGCTTGATTACCTCATAGCTAAGCCGCGAATGGCCCTTTACATCGAATATTCCACGCGCATCTATCAGATGTATCTCAAGCATTTCGCACCCGAGGACATCCATGTGTATTCCATCGACGAGGTGCTGATAGATGCCACCAACTACCTTCGCAGCAGCGGGATGGATGCCCGCGAGCTCGCTTCTGCAGTGGTTCTGGATATCTTCCAAGAGACCGGCATCACAGCCACAGCGGGACTGGGGACGAATCTGTATCTGGCCAAGGTGGCCATGGATATCCTGGCCAAACACGAGAAGCCCAATTCCTTCGGCGTACGCATCGCTGCATTGGATGAGGAAAGCTACAAGCGCCTTTTGTGGGACCATGAACCTCTGACGGATTTTTGGCGCATCGGCCGCGGCTATGCGAAGAAGCTGGCAGCGCACGGCATGCGCACCATGGGGGATATAGCCCGCTGCTCCATGGGGGGCCGTGATGATGCGCTCAATGAGGACCTGCTCTTCAAGCTCTTCGGCAAGAATGCCGAGTTGCTCATCGACCATGCCTGGGGTTATGAGCCGGTGACTATGGCTCAGATCAAAGCCTATCGCCCTCAGGCCAGCAGCACCGTGTCGGGGCAGGTGCTCCAGAGGCCTTATAGATTCACCGAGGCGCGACTGGTTGCTTGGGAGATGGCCGACCAGCTGGCTTTGGATCTCACGGCCGCTTGCCTGGAGACCGATAAGCTGGTGCTAACGGTATCCTACGACCGCGAGGGGGTGTCAGACCCTGAAGCCCAGGAGCGCTATGAGGGTGTCTTAACCCAAGATCACTATGGGCGCACGGTGCCTAAGCACGCTCATGGGACCTGTGGGCTGCCTACGAGCACCGCTTCTTCCCACCGTATCACCGATGCCGTGCTTGGGCTTTTCGATGATCTGGTAGACCGCAGGCTCTTCGTGCGGAAGATATCCATCGCGGCAGAGAACCTTATCGCGCGCGAAGAGGCTGCCCGGCGGCGCAGGTGCGGTCAACTGAGCCTGTTTGACGACCTTGAACAGGATGCCCAGGTAGATAAGGGCTTGATTAAGGAACAGCGCGTTCAGGAAACCATGGTGGGCATCCGCAAGCGCTTCGGTAAGAATGCAATATTGAAGGCCCCCAGCCTGAAAGAGGAGGCTACCGGCCGCCAGCGCAACCAGCAGATAGGCGGTCACAGCGCATGATGGCCTTCGATGATGAAAACCGTTTGCATCAAGGCGATGGGCAAACGGCCTACGGGGATATCCTGGGTCTCAGCCGACCCAAATCCTTGCGACCGCCTATGCCCCAGGCTGACCGGGCTGCGCAATTCGCGCCGTTCGCAGCGCTTACCGGCCATGGGGATGCCGTCACCGAGGCGGCTCGCTATGTGGAAGCGCGGCGACCCTTGAGCGATGAGCAGAAGGCGCGACTCGACCGGGAAATCCGGCTTTTAAAAGAGCGCCTTACGCAGTCAGCCGCATCGGGAGGCCTAGGTGAGGCGGGGAAATCGGCGCGCCCTGTAGTGGCGGTGAGCTACTTCGTACCGGATGGGCTGAAGGAAGGGGGTACCTGCGCTTCATTCCAGGGAGCAGTACGCATCCTGGATGAGGTATGCGGCAAGCTCGTCTTCTGCGATGGAGCGGTCATCGCTTTGGAGGAGATCCGCTCTCTGAAGGTGCTCAGCTCCGCTTGAAGTGGACCACCTGGTTTTTCAGGGAGATCTTCTTCACTTCCCAGCCTTGATCGATGAGTTCCTTCTTGTAATTGAGGAAGGAGTGATCCAAGGGAACACCGGCGATTTTGCCGATGTCATCGAAGGAAAGGGTGAGCTCGGGACCCGGCTGGGCGGCGATGTGGCTCCAGAGCTTGTCGTACTTGCTCATGGAAGCCCCCCTCACTTCAGATTGAATCCTTCGGAATCAGTATAGCTGTTGGTGGTGCATCTTCGCTTCACGCTTCCAGTTGATGCTAAGATGAGAAGAACACGAAGGGAAAGAGGTCAGCCATGGCGTTCGATTTCAAGAAGGAGTACAAGGATCTTTACAAGCCTGCCTCTACTCCGAGCCTCGTGGAAGTGGGTCCCATATCGTTTTTCGCCGTGGCCGGTCAGGGGGACCCGAACGAGCCGGATGGTGAGTATGCCCAGGCATTGGCGTTGCTTTACGCTTTATCTTTTACGGTGAAGATGTCGAAGATGGACTCTTGGCAACCTGAGGGCTATTTCGATTACGTGGTGCCGCCTCTGGAGGGGCTTTGGTGGAGCGACCAGGGAATATTCCAAGGAACGGGAATAGCCGACAAGAACGCACTTAGATGGGTGTCTATGATCCGTCAGCCCGATTTCGTCACCTCGGAGGTCTGCGTTTGGGCAAAGGATCAGGCGGCGAAGAAGAAGCCCGACCTTGCAAGCGCTTTGGATCGCGTTCGCCTCGTGCGCTTTGCCGAGGGCCCCTGCGCTCAGGTGATGCATCTTGGCCCCTATGATGACGAACCACCCACCATAGAGAAGCTGGATGCGTTCATCGTCGAATCAGGGAAGGTCGAGGATATCACACCCATGGGGCGGGAAAACGCACAGGGCACTGCTGTGCTTGATGCCCTGGATGTTCAAGGGGCGATCCCTTCGGTGCGCCTCCACCATGAGATATATCTCAGTGACCCGCGACGCGCAAAACCGGAGAACCTTAAGACGGTCATTCGCCATCCGGTGCGCTGAGCTCATTTATGGTATCCCATTGGGCCTGAAGGGCCTCGATGAGCGTAAGGTCGGCGGGAAGCCAATCCAACTCCCCAATGGTGCAGCGGTCAACCCAGCGGGCATCAGCATGCTCCGTAAGGGAGATCTTCGAGCTTATTAGAGTACAGAAATAGCAGCTCAAGTGCAGGTGGAAGTCATCGTAGCGATGCTCGACCGTCATGAAATGCCGCCCTACCGCCACAGCGGCGGCAAGCTCTTCCTCTATCTCCCGCCTCAGCGCCTCTTCCGCAGTCTCTCCCGGCTCCACCTTGCCACCCGGGAATTCCCAGCCTCCCGCCAGCTCACCATAGCCGCGCTGCGTGGCAAGGACCTTCCCATCCTTCACGATGATGGCACCGACAACCTGGAGTGACCTCATCGTTCATCCCCCGAACCAGCAGAGCCTTCGCTTCGGGGAATATCCGTGGGCAGAAGCTCATCGACCGTGCAGCCACCGCCATTGATGGCGTCGGTATCGCATTCTCCTAAGGTCCTGTGCTTCAAGATGGCCAAGGTGAGCGATGCGAGAAGCGGCATGAGGCAGACAGAGATGCCGCCAGCAGCCACTAGGAGCGATGCGACTTCCGCATCCATGGCTCCAGCGTTCGTAGCAACCGTGGTTACAGCGACGATGAGGGGGAGTGCCGTTGCGCAATAGAGTGCCACAGTGGCGCGGCCATGGGGATCCATATCCCTCGTTTGGGGGTCGATTCCCATAGCGAGATAGATGGGAAGCGCGCGCACCAGCAACAAAGCGGCGATGAAAAGCGTAAGGACAAGCGGCGCTTCCCCTATGACGGCTGGGTTTATCCCCATGCCGCTCACGATGAAGAAAAGCGGAATCAAGAACCCGTACCCGATGCCGTTGAGCTTCCGCTCCAGGCTGGCATCGCCATGGGGCAGGATGAAACGCAGTACGAACCCGGCAGCGAACGATCCGAGCACTATATCGAGGTCGAAGAGCGCGGAGACCATAAGCAGACCGATTAGCAGAACCAGTACACCGCGAACGGTCATCTGGGAATTCGTGTCGGCATTGCGGGTGACGAAACCGGTCAGCCTCGCTCCCTTTTGCCACATGCGCCGCGGGATGATGGCGGCAATGACGGCAATGCAGGCGAAAGCGGCGAGGATCGCCAAGGTCAACCAGGTCTTACGGGTGGAAAGCACCAAAGCTATGGCGATGATAGGGCATATCTCACCCCAGGTTCCGTAAGAGAGGATGGAATCCCCAATGCGATTGTTCATAAGGCCCCGTTCGCTCAAGATGGGAACAAGGGTGCCGAAAGCTGTGGTGGTGAGTGCGATGGCGGTGGCCATCCAGCCGATGAAGTTATCGCGCAGACCCGGGACCAGAGCGGTGAGGCCTATGGCGATTGCGAAGGTGACGAGCCATGTGGCGAATCCGATTCTGCCTTGATGCCCCGAGAGCTTCTTCGGGTCTATCTCGTAGCCTGCAAGGAGGAAGAGAAATCCCAGTCCTAAGTCGGAAAGAAGGGAGATCGCGGCATCGGGCCGGGCTGCATTGAAGACATTAGGGCCAAGAAGCATGCCAACGACCAGGAGAAACACGGTCTCGGGAATGAGCTTCTTGGGGATGAGGGCGGAGATTACCGGACAGATGAAAGCAGTGAGGGCTATAGCGAAAAGGGATATGAGATCGGTTTCCATAGGTTTCTGCTCTTACCTCTTGAATCTAAGATAACCGGGCTGGAGAAAGTATAGCGCGAACGGTCCATGCCGTCCTGTGGGTTTATTCGCTCGCGGTATCATGGAAGCAAGCTTGAAAGGTTCACTGAAAGGCGGAGGATTCGTGGAGAAGGATAGTCGGCTGGCGAAGGAGCCGAAAACGAAAGAGGCGAAATCGAAGGGCAAGCCCAGCGAAGCGCCCAATATCATCGATTACGCGGAAAGCGAGTTCTCCACTTTCAGCGAGAAGCCGCCCACGTCGGTGGATAGCCTGGTGCTCAGCTGGTTTTCCTACCTGCATCTGCCTGAGGCGTTCCAAGGAGCCCAAGGCTGGGACGGAATGCGGCTTGTGGATGCATTCCGGGCCGATTGCTTCGATGAGATGTACGGGATGCTCTGGGATGTGCCTTCAAGCGGCCGCCTGCTCGCAGCCATGGCCGCTAACCCTCGCTTTCGCGATGTCCGCGTGATGGGCTATCGGGCCAAGTCCGATCCGGCTACCGAAAAGCAGTTTGCTGCTGTTACCTTGCAACTCACGCCTCAACTCACTTACGTTGCCTTCCGCGGCACCGATTCCACCTTGGTGGGCTGGAAGGAAGACTTCAACATGGCGTTCCTCTATCCGGTACCCTCTCAAGAAGAGGCGGCTCGCTATTTGGATGAGGCGGCGAGCCATTGTGCGGGGAAGCTTTTGGTGGGCGGTCATTCCAAAGGCGGGAACCTGGCGGTTTATGCTGCCATGAATTGCAGCGAAGCCACCCGCAAGCGCATAAACCGCGTGTTTTCCCACGACGGTCCCGGTTTCCCGGATTCGGTATTCGCCGATGGCACCTTCGCGAAGGTGAGAGACCTCATCGACAAGACGCTTCCCCAGTCGTCTTTGGTGGGCATGCTGCTGGAGCATCAGGAAGATTACCGCATCATCAAGAGCAGCAACTTCAGCGTGTTTCAGCACGACCCGTTTTCCTGGGTGGTGGAAGAAGGGGATTTCGTTTCCATCGAATCGCTGACGCCGGGTGCGAAATACTTGGACACCACGCTGAACGCGTGGGCGCAGACGCTTACCGAACAAGAGCGCGAGCGCATGATCGATTCGGTCTATGCGCTGGTGGGCACTGTGGATGCCACAACGCTATCCGATGTGCGCGACCACTGGCAAACGGTTCTGCCTAAGATCATAGATAACGCCCTGGCCATGGATGAGGACACGCGGGATTTCCTCATGCGGGTTGCCCGAGAGCTCTTCGTTTTGGGTGGCAAGAAGTTCCCTGAGATGTTCAAACCCGACTAATATGGGATCGCACAGAGGCTCCAAAGATAACTGAATGCTAAAAGCCCCAGGAGAAATCCAAGATTGAGCCCGGTGAAGAGTTTTAGGAAATAGCCGGTTGACAGTTCGCGCTTGGAGGCCAAGTTGGGAAAAAGGCGCTTGGCACCGGTGAAGTGGCGCAGTGTGATAAGGCTTGCAAGAGAGGCGACGAGGGTTCCCGCGCCTCCCACATTGACCCCGGTGAGTAAAGCTGGCCACTCACCCGTGAAATGCGAGAGCAGCACTGCAGCCGGCACATTGCTAATGATCTGGCTTAACAGGACGGATGTGAGCAGGCTATCCTGAGCCATAAGGTCTGTTAGCCACTGGTTGAGAAAGGTCATGCGCGTCATGTTCCCTGCGAAGATGAAGAAGCATACGAAAGTAAGCAGCAGTGGGTAATCCACCGCTTTCAAAGCTTGGCGATCGAAGATGAGCAGCACCGTCGTTATCGTCCCTACAGCAATGGGGACGGGCAGGATGCGAAAGACCGCTAGGATCGCCAAGACGAATAGCGCTCCGTAGGCCCCTAAGCGTTTGCGGTCGAAGTGGCGTATCTCCGCTGGGGCTACGGGTTCCGGCTTGCATCCCGCGCGCTTCACTAAAGCCCAGGTGGTTGCGATGATGAGGCAGGTTGCAACGATGAACGGCGGGGCCATGACGGTTAGGAAATCAAAGAATCCTATGGCGTAGTAGGAATATAAGTACAGGTTCTGAGGGTTGCCGAATGGCATGATCATCCCACAGAGATTCGCTGCAAGTCCCTCCATGACGAAGGTGGCGGCTATGAGCTTGCTCCATCCTGCTTTCACCAGCGCAATGAGCGTGATCGGGAGCATCACGATGAGCGCAAGGTCATTGGTGGCCACCATGGAAAGAGCGCCTGTGGTCAGCACCAAAGTCATGACCACCGATGCGGGACTGCTCAGGTGCTCGATGGCGATACGGGCGATGCGGTCGAATGCTCCTGCAAGACGGAAAGCGTTGGCTACAGCCAGCACACTGAAAAGGCACCCAAGGGTCTTCCAGTCGATGTAATCCAGGTACTGATCATCCGGCGGCACCATGATAACGGTGATCAAAGCCAAAAGCGCCGATACCGCGAACACCCAATGATTGCGCAGAAATCCCACTAACCGCGGTAATAGGAATATGTTCAAGCCACTCCTTGAGAACGTCGTTTGACCGAGGCTAAAGGACTATGCCATGGTAGCTTATCTGCCCTTGCCCGGATATGTTGCCAGCTATTATAGGCTTTGGCGGTCTTCAAGGTATAATCACTTCATCGGTGCTGGCTGTTCTGCGTCGGTTACCCTTGTTTTCTCCGATGAAGAAGGAGGCGTCTTCGCCATGGATCAAAACACCCGCCCTGCTGATATGGAGCGCATTAACAACCCCGAGCTGGCTTCTGCTTTCATTGATGAGCAGGTGAAGGCCATTCGCGACCAAGTGGGGGAGGGCAAGGTGCTGCTGGCGCTTTCCGGTGGCGTTGATTCGAGCGTGGTGGCGGCGTTGCTGATCAAGGCCATCGGTAAGAATCTCGTATGCGTGCATGTGAACCACGGCCTTATGCGCAAAGGTGAAAGCGAGCAGGTCATCGATGTGTTCCAGAATCAGATGGAGGCGAACCTGGTGTATGTGGATGCCACCGATCGCTTCCTGGACCTGTTGGACGGCGTGGATGAGCCTGAGACCAAGCGGAAGATCATCGGCGGTGAGTTCATCCGCGTGTTCGAAGAAGAGGCCCGTAAGGTGGGCGATGAGGTGGACTTCCTGGCGCAGGGCACGATCTATCCCGACATCCTGGAGTCGAAAGACGGCGTGAAGGCCCACCACAACGTAGGCGGTCTGCCTGAGGATCTGCAGTTCGACCTCGTTGAGCCGGTGAAGCTGCTCTACAAGGACGAGGTGCGCGAGGTCGGGCGTGCCTTGGGCCTGCCCGAGAACATGGTGGAGCGCCAACCGTTCCCCGGCCCCGGTCTGGGCGTGCGCTGTTTGGGAGCGATCACGCGCGACCGGTTGGAAGCGCTGCGCGAGGCCGACGCCATCGTTCGCGAGGAGATGGAGGCGGCGAACGTGGGTGCTTGGCAGTACTTCGCCGTGGTGCCCGACATGCGCGCCACCGGCGTGCGCGACGGCGTGCGCGCCTACGAGTGGCCGGCTATTATTCGCGCCATCAACACCGTGGACGTGATGACTGCCGAGGTGCCCGAGCTGGATTGGGCGCTCTTGAAACGCATGTGCGACCGCATCACCCACGAGGTCCCCGGCATCTGCCGCGTGTGCTATGACCTCACGCCGAAGCCAGTTGGCACCGTGGAGTGGGAGTGAATTGCGAGGTCAGAGGCCATATTTTATCTAGTCTATTGTTTTGCAATTTTGTGTAATTTACACCCATTCCGTTAGCAAAAAGTTGTAAGCCACTGGGAAAAGCT
>CAZKKN010000022.1:0-32373 GCA_964553375.1 uncultured Eggerthellaceae bacterium
CACCGCATCCATCATCATGCAGCTGATGCAGGGCGTCATCCCGGCCGTGGGCCGTTGGGCTAAGGAAGGCGAGACGGGCCGTCGCCGCATCACGCAGGTGACGCGCTACATCACGCTGTTCCTCGGTCTCATCAACGCCATCGGTTACCTGCTGTTGTTCCAGTCCCAGCAATACGGCGTGCGCTTCAGCACCGAGGTGCCCGCTGCCCTGACCAGCGTGGTCATCGTGTTCACGCTGGTGGCTGGCACAGCCTTCATCATGTGGATGGGCGAGCTCATCACCCAGCGCGGCATCGGCAACGGTATGTCGCTGATCATCTTCATCAGCATTGTGTCCCGGGTGCCCTCTGCCATCTTCAGCTCGGTGAACCTGAGCTCCGACACGGGCATGGGTATCGCTGTGACGATCCTCATCCTGGTGGTTGTGCTCATCTGCATCCCTGCGATCATCTTCATCGAGCGCGCCCAGCGCCGCATCCCGGTGAACTACGCAAAGCGCGTCTCGGGCAATCGCATGATGGGCGGTCAGAACACCTACATCCCCATGAAGGTCAATGCGGCCGGCGTTATCCCCATCATCTTCGCGAGCTGCATCATCTACTTCCCGGCGCAGCTGGCGGCGCTTTTCAATGTGGGATGGTTGAGCGTTTTCGCCGACGCCGTGTCTCAGGGTTGGCTGAACTGGATCCTCACTGTCGTGCTCATCGTGTTCTTCGCCTACTTCTACACCTCCATGGTGTTCAATCCCGAAGAGACCTCGGATAACATCCGAAAGCAGGGTGGCTTCATCCCGGGTATCCGCCCCGGTAAGCCCACGACGGAATACATCCGCAACGTGCTGCGTCGCATCACGCTCCCGGGCGGCTTGTTCATCGCCGCCATCGCGGTGATCCCGTCCATCCTGTTCTTCTTCACGAACAACCAGCTCATCCAGGCTTTCGGCGGCACGTCGATCCTCATCATGATCTCGGTTGCCTTGGATACCATGACCAAGGTTGAGTCGCAGCTGAAGATGCACAACTACGAAGGATTCTTTAAGTAAACTATGAGGGCTACCTGCCGGTAGCCCTCTTGCTTTTCCGCTCAGGCTTCCCGGTGCACACACCTGAGTAATTCAAAGCACGCGCCATGGCCCCAAGGCCAATGGCGCGTGCTTTTCATTGCTCCGGCACGCACCCTGAAAACCCTGGGCTTCTTACTAGCGCCAACCTATAATAGAATTTCGCTGATTGGAGCTACATATCAGTGCCAACCTGATAGCTTACTAGCGCCAACCTGGGACAAGACGAATTGCCTATCTGTGGCAGTAATCTGTTGGTTGGGGTTGCTTACTAGCACCAACCTGTTCAGTAGTAAAATTGAGAGTCATATGCTTGGAAACGTGAACATACCCTATGTGATCTGCTGCATCCTTGCGTTCATCCCCGCTATCACCGTGCATGAGGTGGGCCATGCCTTCGTGGCCAACAAGCTGGGGGATCCCACGGCCAAGCGGGCCGGTCGCATCTCCTTGAATCCGCTGAAGCACGTGGATCCGTTCGGAACGGTGATCATGCCGCTTCTGCTCATGCTGATGCACATGCCGGTTTTCGGGTATGCCAAGCCGGTTCCCTATAACCCCCATTACTTCAAGGACCCGCGCAAAGGTGACCTCATCGTGGGACTGGCCGGTCCCGCCACGAACCTCGTCATGGCGCTTCTGGGGGCGGCCATAGCCTGGTTGCTCCATCTGACCGTGCCGGCGCAGCTGCTGATGACCAACACCTTCTTCCTGTATCTCTATTACTACTTCCTGCCGCTGTTCGTGCAGATCAACCTCTTTTTGATGTTCTTCAACCTGCTGCCCATCCCGCCTTTGGACGGCTCATCCATCTTCGCGTTCTTCTGCCCGGTGAAATACCTGCCCAAGTACTATAGGATCCAGCAATACGCGCTTCCCATCTTCCTTGTTGTGGCGATTCTGTTGCCCGAGGTGCTCCATGTGAACCCCATAGGCATCTACCTCAATGCCACGGCCTATAATCTCTTTGACCTCATCTATCCCCTTTAGGAGCCTCTGTGGCCTATCAGGTTCGAACAGACAACTTCGAAGGTCCCTTTGACCTGCTCTTGCACCTCGTAAGCCGCAAGCGCGTGGACATAGGGGCCATCTCCATCGCGGATATCGCCGACCAGTACTTGGCCGAGATAAGCAAGATGAGCCTGGTTGATCTGGAGGTCACCAGCGATTTCCTCCTCATGGCCTCCACGCTCTTGGAGATGAAGGCGGCAAGCCTGGTGCCCCGGGTCAAAGATGAAACCGAAGAGGAGATAGCCGAGCTCGCCCCCAGCGAGGCCCAGGCTCTGCTGGTCCAGCGCCTTCTGGAGTACAAGAAGTTCAAGAACGCCGCCTCCATGCTGGAAGGCCGCGAAGAGAACATGGCTCGGATGCACATCCGCCCCTTCGGGCCGCCTACGGAGCTCACCTCCGGGCTCATGCCGGATTTCCTCAGCGGGATCCCCTTGGAGACTTTGAGCGTGCTTGCGGCCCAAGCTCTCGCCCGCAGGGAGACGGCACTGTTGGAATCGGAGCATATCGCGGCCAAGCCCATACCGGTGGAAGTGCATGTGCGCTCGCTTCACTACCGCATCATGGATAAGAAGAAGATGCGGTTCTCGGAGATCATCGCCGGGGAGGCCTCCAAACCCATCGTGGTGGTGAGCTTCCTGGCCATTCTGGAGCTTTACAAGCGCTCCATGATCACCATCTCGCAAACCGAGCAGTTCGGCGATATAGAGATCTCCTATATCGAAGGCTCGGGTAAGCTGGTCTTCGATGACGAGGACACCGAGGACGCAGAGGAAGAGGAGTAGGCCATGTTCGAAGGTCTGACAGAAGAGCAGCTCCCTGCAGCTTTGGAGGCGCTGCTGTTCGTAAGCGATGAGCCGGTGAACGCCGTGGCGCTCGCCTCCATGTTGGAGGTGGAGACATCCCAGGTCCAAAGCGCCCTGGAAGCGCTGCAGACCACCTACCGGGAGCAGAACCGCGGCATCCAGCTCCTTTCGGTTGCCGGGGGTTGGCGCCTCTACACCAATCCGGCGTTCCACGACCTTCTGGAGGCCTACGTGCTCTCTTGGGATACCCGCAAGCTCTCCGCGGCCGCCTTGGAGGTGCTGGCCATCGTGGCCTACCTGCAGCCGTGCACCCGCCAGCAGGTGGCCAATGTGCGCGGCGTGACCTCCGATGGGCCTTTGAGCACCCTGGTGGAACGCGGCTACCTCAAAGAGGCCGGCACCGCCGATAGCCCCGGAAACCCTACGCTTTATGCCACCACGCGCACCTTCCTTGAGAAATACGGCCTGGATTCCCTGAAGGACCTGCCTCCCTTGGAGGACTTCGCGCCGGATGAGGAATCCGCCCGGCTCATCGCCGAGCGCTTGGGTGCGCCTGCTGCCCCGACCGTGGACGGCCTGGAGCTTCAAGAGGAGGAGCTTCTGGCCCAGGCGGCCGCCGAGATGGCCGGTGTGGTGGAGAAGATCGATTTCGACTCCCTGGTCTTCGATACCGATGACGACTGACGCCCATCCTTCTACAGGCGGCCCCCATGACATCCCGCCTTTTGAGGAGCGCCCCGAAGACGGCCACGGCGGCAGGGTGGTGCCCTTGCGCCTCCAGCGCTTCTTAGCCCGAGCAGGCGTTGCCTCCCGGCGCTCTTCTGAGAAGCTCATCACCTCGGGGCGCGTGCAGGTGAACGGACGCGTGGTGACGGAGCTGGGATCGAAGGTGGACCCGCTGGTCGATGAGGTGCTCGTGGACGGCGCTCCGGTGCATTGGCAGGACAGTCCGGTGACCCTCATGCTCAATAAGCCCGCCGGGGTGATCACCACCATGAAGGCCCAATCCGATAAGCCCATCGTGGCCTCGCTCATCCCCCTTGACCGCTTTCCGGGGCTTTACCCCATCGGGCGCTTGGATGGCGATACCACAGGGCTTCTACTCTTCTCCACCGATGGGAACCTGGGAAACACGTTGCTCCATCCCCGCCATCATGTGCCCAAGACCTACGTGGCCCAGGTGGAAGGCGCTTTGGAGCCTCAGGCATTGGAAGCGCTGCGCTTTGGGGTGATGCTCGATGATGGCCCCACCCAGCCCGCTGAGGTAACGGTGAGCCCCGCCGATCCCTCCACAGTGACGCTGACCATCCATGAGGGGCGCTATCACCAGGTGAAGCGCATGCTCCAGGCCGTGGGCCATCCCGTTTTGAAGCTGCATCGCTCTCACTTCGGGCCGCTGGAGTTGGGAGACCTCGCCCCGGGGGCTTGGCGCCTTCTGACCGACGAAGAGGTGGCAGCGCTCACGTCTGCGACCTGATTATCACCTGTTGCGCTGGGGAATCTTGAAAGCGACGAGCGAGACGAAAGCAGCGCGGTTCAACCGGTTCAGCCGCTCAACCGAGCGCTGCGAGCGCGAGCATCAGGATGCAAGCCAAGCTGATAGCGGGCCCGAAGGCGAATGAGGCCAATCGCCCCCGTTTCATCAGGGCGCATCCTATCAAAGCGAGCACGCAGGCGATGGCGGCGACGAACAACCCCAGCCTCACCCCGAAATAGAACCCCATCACGGCGAAGAGCTTCACGTCTCCGCCGCCAAGGGCGCTGCGCCCGGTTCTTCGCGCAATGATATAGCCCAGAAGCGCGGTGATCCCACCCAGGATCAAAAGCCCGGCGAGGGATCGCAGGAGCACCTCCGAAGCGTCGGGGGCGAAGGGGAAGACCAAGGCGAGATAAATCGCGCGCACCGCCAAAGCGAAGATGATGCACCCGTTGGGGATGATGCGGGAGAGAAGATCCACACGCGAGAGGAAGAGCAGGTCAGCGCAAAGGAGGACAAGCTGCACGCCTGCAAGTTGAAGGCCCAAGCGGGAGCCGATGCTCCCGAAGGCGAGCGCCCCGGCCGCACCGAGCACCGCTCCATAAAGCGAGAGCATCCTGGGCTTTCCAGCGTTATCGATGCGCTTTCGGACGTAGCGCTCGGCACACCAGTTGGCCCCTATGCCAACGATGAACCCAAGGCAAGCGAAGGCGAGGGTCACCGATACCATCTCCCTTCTGTTCGCGCCCGCCCGTTAAGGTCCGTTAAGTATAGCCTAAGGGTGGGTCGGGGACACGATATGCCGGGCGTGCGATCCGCGATATGCCGGACGGCTCACTCTGTTTAGAAGCAATGGAAAAGGCCGTGCTAGAATGGGGAAGGATCATTGAGGGAGGAAACGCATTGTTCAAGCATGTGGTCATAGTGGGTTTGGGTCTCATCGGCGCTTCTGTGGCTGAAGCCATCAAGAGCGCTTGGCCCGATACGCGCGTGATCGGCGTTGATGTGGATAAGCGCACCTGCGCTGTGGCCCTGGATAAGGGCATCGTGGCCGAAGCGCTTGAGCCGGACGACCCCCGCTTCGATGAGGCCTTGGCGAAGGAAGCCGACCTGGTCATCTTGGCCACCCCGGTGGACGTGGATGAGCCTTACTTCGAGCGCATCGCCGCAAGCGGGTATGAAGGCATCGTCACCGACACCGCCTCCACCAAAGACCGCATCTACGCCATGGCAGCTTCCATCTTGCGCTATCCGGAGAACTTCGTGCCGGGGCATCCCATGGCGGGATCAGAAGTCAACGGCATAGACGGCGCTCGGGATGATCTTTTCCAGGGGGCCTATTGGGTGCTTTGCCCTGATGAGACCACGCCGGTGGATGCGCTGCCGGCCCTCCATGAGTTCATAACCGCTTTCGGGGCACGGGTCATCGTGATCCCCCGCGAGCAGCACGACCGGGCCGTGGCCGTGGTAAGCCACGTGCCCCATTTCGTCGCAGCGTCCTTAGTCACCCTGGCGGCCCAAGCGGCCGACGATCAGCAATCCATCATGCGCCTGGCCGCAGGCGGCTTCAAGGACACCACCCGGGTGGCTGCTGGCTCCCCGGATCTGTGGTGCGGCATCGCCTTCGACAACCGCGAAGAGGTGAAGGCGGGGCTTGAGGAGATGCAGGGGATCTTGCGGTCCTTCGCCGATGCCCTGGAGGCGGAAGACCGCGAATCCTTGAAAGGGCTTTTGAACACTGCGGCGGAACTGCGCCGCTCCCTGCCGGTTGCTTGGGTGCCCTCCTCCGAGAAGCTGCTTGAGGTGCGCATCCCCATCACCAACCATCCCGGCGCGGTGGCCCAGGCGACCGCTGTGGCAAGCGAAGCCGGTTGCAACATCCAATCCATCGAGATAGACCACGTGACGGAGGACCGGGCCTATTTGAGCATGGTCCTCACCGACGAAGGCGACATCGGCCAGCTTTCCGCCAAGCTCATCGGCGAAGGCTATGCCGTTTCATTTGCACCGCTCAATCCTAAGGAGCACAGCCATGGCTAACACGAGCACGCGTCTGATCGAACCGTTGCCTGGACCGCTTACGGGCACCTGCACGGTGCCGGGCGACAAATCCATCTCCCATCGGGCGGTGCTTTTCTCGGCTATGGCCGAGGGTACATCCCGCCTTTCCGGCATCTTGGATTCCGCCGACGTGCGGGCTTCCATCGCTGCGGTGCAGCAGCTCGGTGCCACGGTGGATCTGAAGAAGCAGCCCGATGGCTCTTTGGCTGGCACCATAACCGGCTGGGGAACGGAGGGGCCCGTTCAGCCCACCGCCCCTATCGACTGCGGGAACTCCGGCACCACCGCGCGCCTTCTCATGGGGGTGCTCGCCCCCTGGGATAGGGAGGTCACCATCGTGGGCGATGAGTCCCTCTCCAAACGGCCCATGCGCCGCATCACGGCACCGCTCATGAAGATGGGTGTGAGCTTCAGCCCCGCCGGAGCCGAGACGCTGCCCATCGTGGAGCATGGCACCCCGCACCTGCGGGCCATCACCTACGATTCCCCCATGGCCTCGGCTCAGCTGAAGACCGCAGTGCTTCTGGCCGGGGTCTATGCCGATGGTATCACCGAGATAAACGAGCCTTCCATCTCGCGCAACCACACCGAGCTCATGCTCCCGGAATACGGCGTGGAAACCACCGCCGGCGACCAGACGGCACGGGTCAAGGGCCCTGCGGTCATGCATGCCGCCGACGTATCCGTTCCGGGCGACCCTTCCTCTGCGGCCTATCTGGTATGCGCTGCATGCCTGAAGCGGGGAAGCGACATCGCGGTACAGAACGTCTCGCTCAATACGGCGCGGACCGGCTATCTCATCACCTTGGAGCGCATGGGCGCTGATGTCTTCTCCCAGCGCACCGGGCTTGCCGGCAAAGAGCCTGTGGGCACCATAAAGGTGCAGAATGTGCCCCGGCTGCGCGGATGCGAGATCCCCGGGCACAAGATCGCCAGTTTGGTGGATGAGGTGCCGGTGCTCTCGTTGGTGGCCGCCTTCGCTCACGGTGTGACGGTGTTTCGCAATGTGGAGGAGCTGCGGGCCAAGGAATCCGATCGCCTGGATGCCATTGTGACCGGCCTGGGGCAGTTGGGGGTGGATGCTTGGACCGAAGGCGACGACCTGTTCATCGAGGGTCAGCCGGACCTCCAGGTTCCCGAAGGGCTCGTGTTCGACGCCCGGGGGGATCACCGCCTGGCCATGACCTGGAGCCTCATCGGGCTTGTGGGCTCCAAGCCCGTCTCCGTAACCGACTTCGACAGCGTGGACGTGAGCTTCCCGGATTTCCTTGAAGAGATGGAGAGGTTGGCTTAGATGATCATCGCGATAGATGGCCCTTCGGGGGCCGGTAAATCCACGGTTTCGAAAGAGGTGGCGCGTCGCTTGGGGTTCTCCTGCTTGGACACGGGGGCGATGTATCGCAGCGTTGCTTGGTATGCCATCCAGGAAGGGGTGGCCTTCGACGATGCCACCGCCTTGGAGGCGATCGCCCGGGACCGCTCCATCGAATTCATCCATGAGCCGGGAAATCCTGCGCCGGTGGGGGTGAAGATCGACGGCATAGAGGTGACCCGCCAGATCCGCACCGCCGAGGTGGACCGCGCCGTGAGCGCCGTCTCCGCTGTAGCCGGGGTGCGCGAGGCCCTGGTGGCCCAGCAGCAGCGCATCGGTGAGAGCGGAAACTACGTGGTGGAAGGACGCGACATCGGTACGGTCGTCTTTCCCCACGCGTTCTTGAAGGTATTCCTCACCGCGAGCAACGAGGCCCGCGCCCGGCGCCGGGTGCTCCAAAACGAGGAGCGCCAAGTGGGTTCAACGGACTACGCCACGGTGCTTGCCGACATAGAGCGCCGCGATGAGCTGGACTCCAGCCGCCAGACCGCGCCTTTGGCCGCTGCTGCCGATGCCGTGCGCATCGATTCATCGGATATGACCTTCCAGCAGGTGGTGGACGAGATCTGCACCTTGGCCCGGGAGCGCATGTGATGACCGGCGCCGAGCCAACTGCCCCCGCAGCCGATGGGGCGCCTTTGCGCGGCTATGAACGCTTCTGGGATATGCCCTTCGGCTCAAAAGGGGAGAAGGGCTCCATTCCCATGGGGTTCGCCCGGGTGGCGGTGGGTCTTGTGCGCGCCCTGGTAACGCCGCTTTTCCGCTTTCAGGTGCGAAACCGCGAGGAGCTAACCAGGCTCCATGAGGAGACGGGCGTGGTGGTGGTCTCGAACCATACGTCGTTTCTGGATGTGGTCTTCCTCTACCTGGCGGTGCGCCCGGCTGCTTGGCCGCGCTTCATCGCCCGGGATACGCTTTTCCTGGGCAAGCCCCGCATCCTCGGGTGGGCCCTGGCGCGCCTGGGGGTCTTTCCCATCAAGCGGGATTCGGCCGATCGCGTTGCCATCAAGCGGGCGGCGCGCTATCTGAAAGACCGCGAGGTCATCGTGATCATGCCCGAGGGCACGCGTCGGGGCAAGTCCAACCGGCCGCCGGAGCTCTACGGCGGCGCTGCGCTCATCGCCCGCATGGGCCATGCCCCCATCTTGCCCGCTACCATCCGCAATGCCGAGCTCATCAAGCAGAAAGGCAAGCTCATCCATTTCCCTAAGGTCTCTGCGGCCTTCGGTGAGCCTATAACGGTGGATCAATTCGACTTCCTCCCCAAAGAGGAGCGCCTGGATGGCTGCATCTGGTATGCCATGCGGGAGTGCTTCGCGCTTTCCCGGCGCTGCGCCCCTGAAGAGGTGGACATGGAGGCGCTATTTCCCGGCTCGAAGGACTACTCCGCGATCTTCGAGGAGCATCCCATCGCCGCGGCCCCGCCCGAAACGGGCGCGGATGCGGGGGAGGGCCGCTCATGAACGTGGTGAAGGCCACCCATGCCGGTGCGTGCTATGGGGTGCGCCGCGCCCTGGAGCTGGTGGATCAGGCGGCCACGGCCGTTGGTCCCGTTTATACCTTAGGGCCGCTCATCCATAACCCGGGCGTGGTGGAGTCCCTGCGCCGCCGTGGGGTCTTCGCCCTGGAATCCACCGATGAGCTGGAAACGGGTACAGTGGTCATCCGCAGCCATGGCGTGACCCCCCAGGTGCTCGCGGAGCTCTCTGCCAAAGAGGTGAAGCTCGTCGATGCCACCTGCCCCCACGTGGCCCGCGCCCAGAAAGCCGCAGCCGATCTGGCGGCTTCGGGCTGCACGGTGCTGGTGGTGGGTGAGGCGGGCCATCCTGAGGTGGAGGGCCTCACCGCCTATGCCCAAGGGGCGGGGGCGACGGTATGCGTGGTGGCCGGCCCTCAGGATGTGCCTGACGGTCTGCAGGCGCCCGTGGGCATCGTGGTGCAAACCACCCAGAAGCGCGAGACACTTGATGAGGTCATCGCTGCCGTTTGCGCTCAGGGCATTGAGCCTTCGGTGCAGAACACCATCTGCTCGGCCACGAAGCTGCGCCAGGAAGAGGCCGCAGAGCTCGCCCGCAAGGTGGATGCCATGGTGGTCCTTGGGGGGCGCAACTCCTCCAATACCACGCGCTTGGCCGAGCTTTGCAAGGCCGGCGGCACGCCCACCTATCACATAGAATCCGCCGACGAGCTGGACCCGGCCTGGTTTTCCGGTTGCAAGGAGGTGGGAGTGACCGCTGGCGCCTCCACGCCGGAATCCCAGATCGATGAGCTCGTTTGCCGCTTGGGTGCTTTGGAGCCATGCGCTGGCGGCAGCACTGCTTCCCCGGATCAACCTTAAAGGATGAGCAGATGCCCGCATCCACGCCTCCAGGTGCCATGCCCCGGCAGGAAAGCTACCCCCAACAGGCGATCCGCAAAGACGCCTCCCGTCCGCGCGAGGTCAAGGCCATCGTGGCAGCCGTTGAACCCGGCTCTCCCGCCGATGACGCAGGGTTCTATGCCGGATGCGCCCTCACCACCCTCAACGGCCAGCCCATCACCGACATATTGGATTGGCGCTGGCGCTCCGATGGCTTCGAGATAACCGTAGGGTATATCGATGGCGATGGGGACTGCGGGGAAGTGGTGTTGCAGCGTGAGGAAGGCGAGGGCTGGGGATTCGAGTTCGATGGCGTGATCTTCGATGGTGTGCGCCGGTGCCGCAATCGCTGCACGTTCTGCTTCATGGAGCAGCTTCCCGCGGGCATGCGCCCATCGCTTTACCTCCGCGATGACGACTTCCGCCTGAGTTTCCTCAGCGGCACCTTCGTCACGTTGACCAATCTGACCCCGCAGGATGAGGCGCGCATCATAGAGCAGCGCCTCTCGCCGCTCCACGTATCGCTTCAGGTGGTGGATGTGGATTTGCGTGCAACGCTTATGGGGAAAAGCGCCCCTCGGGGGTTGGAGGCCCTTGAGCGCCTGCTCGCCGCAGGCATCGAATGCCATGCCCAGGTGGTGCTCGTGCCGGGCCTCAACGATGGCGAGGCGCTGACCTCCACGCTCACGTGGGCCTATGAGCGGCCGGGTATCTTGTCGGTGGGGGTGGTGCCCTTGGGCTTCACAGACCACCAGGAGCGCTTCGCAGCCAGCTACAATGAGCCGGCCCAGGCCCAGGAGGTGCTGCGCCTCTTGGAGCCGTTCCAGCGCCGGGCCGAAGCCGAGCGCGGGAATTCCTGGGTGTTCGCCGCCGATGAATTCTATCGCAACGCCTACCCCCAAGACCTGCTTGACCACTTGCCTAAGACGGCGTTCTATGGCGACTTCGCTCTTTTCGAAGACGGCATAGGTATCGTGCGCTCCTTCGTGGACGACTGGCACCGGGCAGAGGGCTTGGGGCTTATCGATCGCTGCGCCCAGGCGCTGAAGCGTGCTTCCCGGAAGGTCTATCTGGTGGCCGGTTGCGCCCAGCGGGAGTTCCTGGATGCCCTGGTGGCCCGAAGCGGCTTGGGGGACTGCTTTTCGCCCTTCTATGTGGAGAACCGCTTCTTCGGCGGCAATGTGGATGTCACGGGGCTTCTGACCGGACAGGACATCCTGGCCGCCCTGGAAAGCCTCCCCAAGGATGCAAGCGTTTCGGTCTGCCTTCCCTCCGTGATATTCAACGACGACGGCCTCACCTTGGATGACCACACAGCGGCTTCTCTCGAAATCGCAGCGGGACGCCCCTTGCCAGTGGTATCCTTATCCCCACTGGATTATTTTCCGGAAATGGAAGCTTTGGCAGCGAAGGCAGGATAGGAAACCCCCATGGCTCTTCCCCTTGTGGCCGTTGTAGGACGCCCCAATGTGGGCAAATCGACGTTTGTGAACCGCGTGATCGGCAACGACGCGGCCATCGTCCATGAGATGCGCGGCGTGACCCGGGATCGCTCCTATCACGATGCCGACTGGAACGGCGTGGCCTTCACCATCGTGGATACCGGTGGTATAGAGATGGGCTCCGATGACGATTTCCAGGGTTCCATCCGCGGCCAGGCCTTCACGGCGGCCGAGGAAGCCGATGTGATCATCTTCATCGTGGATAGCCGTACGGGCATCAATGCCGATGACGAGGAAGTGGCTCGCATCCTGCGCAAGACCTCCACACCGGTGATCCTGGCGGCCAATAAGCTCGATACCCCCAACCGCTTCGATGACATGTATGAATTCTACAGCCTCGGCCTAGGGGAGGTTTGGCCTTTGTCATCCCTCCATGGCCACGGGACCGGCGATATCCTGGATGAGGTGGTCGATCAGCTGCGGGAAAGCGGCGCTTTGGAGCGGGCGAGTGAGCCGGAGCCCGCAGGGATGAACGTGGCCATCATCGGGCGGCCCAATGCGGGGAAGTCGTCGCTCACCAATCAGATGACCGGCAACGAGCGCTCCATCGTCTCCGACGTGGCGGGAACGACGCGCGATGCCGTGGATACCCAGGTCATCCACGATGGCAAGATCTACACCATCGTGGATACCGCAGGGCTTCGCCGCAAAAGCCAGATCGATGAGGATGTGGAATACTACGGCTTCGTGCGGGCTATGCGCGCCATCGACCGGGCCGATGTGGCGGTGCTGGTGATAGATGGCACCTTAGGGCTCACCGACCAGGATCAGAAGGTGGCCCGCTTCGCCAAGGATCGCGGCTGCGCTTTGGTCATCGCTTTGAACAAGTGGGATGCGGTGGAAGGCCCCGAGGCCAAAGAGGAGGTTCGCGAGCGCATCGCCGATCGCATGATGTATGTGGGTTATGCGCCGGTGGTGGCGATATCGGCCCTGACGGGCAAGAACATCCAGCGTCTTTGGACGGCGATAGACCAGGCCTTCCAGAACTACTGTCAGACCATCCCCACCAACCAGCTCAACGTGTGGCTTGCCGAGGTGCGCGAGACGGGTCATACCATCTCGAAGGGCAAGGCCATGTTGCGCATCAAATACGTCACCCAAACGGCCACGCGACCCCCGGTGTTCACGTTCTTCGCCAACCGCCCCGACATAGTGGACGACAACTACGAGCGCTACCTGGAGAACTCGCTGCGCCGTGCGTTCGATTTGGAGGGTACCCCCGTCCGGTTCAAGTTCAAGAAGAAGGATTAGCTCCATGCCGTTCTCTCTCATGGTCATAGCGCTTTTCTGCCTTTGCTTCC
This sequence comes from uncultured Eggerthellaceae bacterium, assembly GCA_964553375.1. Lineage (GTDB taxonomy): Bacteria > Actinomycetota > Coriobacteriia > Coriobacteriales > Eggerthellaceae > UBA9715. Next base: position 12,947 of record CAZKKN010000022.1, read on the forward strand.
TTTTGGGGTCCATCCCCTGGGGGGTTATCATCTCCCGGCTGTTCTTCCATACCGACGTGCGAAACCATGGCTCGGGGAATATCGGCACCACCAACGCGTTCCGCGCTTTGGGGAAGGCCGGTGGCGTGATCGTGTTCCTGCTGGATTTCGGCAAGGGGCTGCTTTCCGGCGCCCTGGCCTACCAGGTGTTTCTCTGGCAAGGGGCTCAAAGCGGCTACGATCAGCATCTGTTCCAGATCCTCCAGGCCCTGGCCTTCCTGGCGTGCATATGGGGCCACATCTTCAGCCCCTGGTTGGGCTTTAAGGGTGGCAAGGGCATCGCCGTTGCGGTGGGTTGCATGTTCACCACGTACGGGCTTTGGCCCACTTTGCTGGAGATCGCCCTGTTCGCCCTGCTCACCGCTTGCACGCGGCGGGTATCGGTGGGTTCCCTTGCGGCAGCGGTGGCCTGTCCGTTCATCGGGCTCTATGTCTTTTGGGGCAATTGGCTTGCTTGGATCCTCGTCACGGTTGCGGCCATCACGGTGATCTGGGCCCACCGCCAGAACATCGCCCGGCTGCGGGCCGGCACGGAATCGCGCATCGGAGGGTCCAAGGATAAGCCCTCTTCGCCTTCGGAGGCCTGAGCTATGGAGATAGCAGTGATCGGCGCCGGCTCCTGGGGTACGGCTTTGGCCCAGGTGGCCGCCAAGGCTGGCGCTTCGGTGCGCCTGTGGGCTCGCCGCGAGGAGTTGGCTCGGGCCATAAATGAGACCCATAGGAACAGCGAATACCTCAGCGATGCGGAGCTCTCGCCGCGCATAACCGCCACCTCGTGTCTTCCCCAAGCCATCCAGGGGGCGCAGCTGGTGGTAGTGGTGACCCCATCGAAGGTCATGCGGGAGACGGCCAAGGCTTTGGACGGGGCGGCCCTTGACCCTAAGGCGGCGGTGGTACTTTGCACCAAGGGGGTGGAAGCCTCAAGCGGCCTTGTGCCCCTGCAGGTCTTCGCAGAGGTCATCGGGGGTCCCGATCGCCTTGCCTGCCTCTCGGGGCCCAATCATGCCGAAGAGGTGATCGCTGGCATCCCGGCGGGCACCGTGGTGGCATCCAGCTCCCCTGAAACGGCTCGCTGCGTCCAGGATGCTCTGGGCTTGCCGGAGTTCCGCGTCTATACGAGCGATGACCCGGTGGGGGTGGAGCTTTGCGCCGCAGCGAAGAACGTGGTGGCCATAGCCGTGGGGCTCTCCTATGGCATGGGCTTCGGCGACAACACGGCGGCCATGCTCATGACCCGTGGCCAGGCGGAGATGAGCCGTTTGGTGGAGGCCTGCGGGGGCTCGCCTCTCACCTGCATGGGCCTTGCGGGTACCGGCGACCTCATCGCCACCTGCATGTCGCGCCATTCGCGCAACCGCTCCTTCGGCGAGGCGTTGGCTGAAGGCGATAGCTTGGAGGCCTACGAGGCCCGCCGCCACATGGTGGTGGAAGGCGCTCAGGCCTGCCGTGCGCTCAAGATGCTCTCGGCCAAGCGATCCGTGGAGCTCCCTCTGGCCGATGCGGTGGATGCCATCGTGTGGGAAGGGGCGGACCCCCAAGCCATCGGCCGCGCTTTGGCTTCCCGCAGCCTCAAACCCGAGTTCTATTGATCCGCGCCCTCGCGCCGCGATGTGAGCCCTAAGCGCTGCCTTTCGCCTCCAGATTGCAGAAGGCTCGGAAGAGCTTCGCCTCGGCCCCCGATGCCTTGGCGGCTAAGGCCCGGTGGATGGGGATGAGCGGCGCAACGGGACACTGGCGCAAAGCGGTGCCCACGGAGCGATGGGAGCCGGGCTTGCCCAGGGCCTCGGCGATTCTTGCCGGCGAGCTCTTCTCCCCATAGGGGATGTTCAGAGCCTCGGCCCACACGCTTTGTTGGAAGGCGCTTCCCCGCGGGTGCAGCGCCACATCGAAGGTGCGCCTTTTGCCGGCGAGGTATTCCTGGAGCTCGGTGGCCGCCTGATTGGTGAGAGCCGATGCCCCCATAGGGCTCGCGAGCTCCTTCTGACCGAAGATCACGCAGGTGATGCCTTTATCGTCGGCCTCCAAGGTGAGGGCGCCGTAAGGGGTGGAGTAGATGAAATGCCTCAGGGATTCAGCCATGGCCGCATTATAGCCCACAGGCTTGCCTTTAGGGTAGAATGCAAGGCGTAAGACTCAAGAATCGGAGGATCCCATGTTCAACCCGGTGGCCATCGCACCATCCCTGCTTTCGGCGGATTTCATGAATCTCGGCCGTGACGTGCGCGCCATCGAGGAGATGGGGGCGGGCTATGTCCATGTGGATGTGATGGATGGCCATTTCGTCCCGAATCTGACCATCGGGGTTCCCCATGTGAAGCAGCTCCACAGCTTCACCGACCTCCCGCTGGATGTGCATCTTATGATCTCCAACCCGCTGGAGCAGCTTCCCTGGTTCATCCAGGCCGGAGCCGACATCCTCACGGTCCATGCGGAAAGTCTCCAAGGCCAGTGGCTCAATCGTGCGGTGCACCTGATCCACGACGGGGGTGCCCGGGCCTGCGTCGCCCTGAAACCCCATACGCCCGTCCAGGCGTTGGAGCCGGTCATCGCCGAATTGGATATGGCCCTGGTCATGTCGGTGGAGCCGGGCTTCTCCGGCCAAAGCTATATAGAAGGTTCCGAGGAACGGGTGGCGGCGGTGGCTGCCATGGCTCAGGCTGCGGGGAACAACGGGATGCTCCTTGAGGTGGATGGCGGCATAGGGCCGGCCACTGTGGGACGCGTATGCGCAGCCGGGGCCGATGTGGTGGTCTGCGGCAATGCGCTTTTCGGTGCCGATGACCCGGCCCTTGCCTTGGCGACCATAAAGGCGGCAGGCGATGAGGCCCGCTTGCAGGCTCTGGCGGAGCGCTGAGGCTGCCATGGAGAAGGACCTCAGCGATTACCTCTATCTGGACTGGGCGGCCACAGCTCCGTTGAGTTCCGGTGCCCTCAAGGCCATGGAGCCATTCCTCAGAACCGGCCAGGGCAGCCTGGCCTTCAACATGAACGCCAATTCGCTGCACCGTCCGGGGCGTCAGGCCTTCGAGGCCATGGAGAAGGCGCGCAAGGCCATCGCCCAGGGCATCGGAGCCCGTCGCCCCAGTGAGGTCATCTTCACCTCTGGGGCCACTGAAGCCGACAATCTTGCCATCTTCGGCCTCGTCCAAGGGGAGATGGCTCGGCGCACCCAGGCGGGTGCTGCCCCTGAGACGCCCCGGATCATCACCAGCGCCATCGAGCACAGCGCTGTGCTGGGACCGGTGAAGCGCCTGGAGAAGCAGGGCTTCGAGGTGATCTACCTCGCCCCCGACCCTCAGGGGTTCATCTCCTGCGAGGCGCTGGAAGGGGCCTTGAACCCCCAGACCATCCTCGTGTCCATCCAGATGGCCAATAGCGAGCTTGGCTCCATTCAGCCGGTGGGGGCCCTGGCTGCCCTCGCTCACGATGCCGGCGCCCTCTTCCACAGCGATGCCACCCAGGCTTTGGGCAAGATCCCTTTGGCAATGGAGGGGTCCGGTGTGGATGCCGCCTCCTTCAGCGCCCATAAGATAGGCGGCCCCAAAGGGGTGGGAGCGCTCTACCTGCGAGCGCATACCCCCTTCACCCCACAGCTTTTGGGGGGCGGTCAAGAGGATGGGCGGCGCTCCACCACTCAAAACGTCTGCGGCATCGCAGGCTTCGCTGGAGCGTTGACCCAGGTATTGGAGAACCTCGAGCAGGAAAGCGCCCGTCAACGCACCCTGCGCGACGGGCTCTACGAGCGGCTTGCGGCCATGGAAGGCATCCGGCCCACGGTCATGCCGCAGCCGGGCTCCCAGGACTTCCTTCCCCATATCGTCCATGGCCTTTGCGATGATTTGGAAAGCGAGACGGTCATCTTGCGCTTGGATGCGCGCGGTATAGGCGTCTCCGGCGGGTCGGCCTGCTCTTCCCACTCCCTGAAGCCCTCGCGGGTGCTGCGCGCCATCGGCGTTGACGACGATGCGGCCTACGGGGCCCTGCGTGTCTCCTTCGGACCCGGCATCACGCAGGAGGATCTCGCCCATTTTGTCCAGGCGTTAACAGATTGCCTGGCTTAGCCGCCTGGGGGCCTTTCGGCTGCTATGCTTTAAGGCAAAACGATGAGCAGGACGAAAGGGCGGATCATCATGGCAGAGAAGAATGCATCAGCGGCCGGTTTGGCGAAGATCAACGGGGGAGTGATCTCCAAGCAGAAGGCGCCTGTGGGTGTGGGGCAGCTGGAGCGGGCGCTCTTTTCCCGCTTCCCCTTGGAAGATGCTGAAGACTGGGACCGCATGGGGCTTATCGTGGGCAATCCCAGCGCCACGGTGACCGGCGTGCTCGTCGCCTTGGACCCCACGGTGGCAGCCGTGGAGGCCGCCCAAGGGGCGGGGGCCAACGTGCTTTTGACCCATCACCCGGTGTTCTTGGAGCCGCCGGAGCGCTTTCTCGCCGCCGATGGGATCCTGAATCCGGGATCGGTGGTCTATGAGGCCATAGCCCGCGGCGTCTCCCTGATGAACTTCCATACCGCACTCGATGCCTCCGAGGAGGCTGCGAAGCTTTTGCCGGGGCTTTTGAGCTTGGATTTCCGCAAGGTGCTCGTGCCCTTGCCCTCCAGTAAGAAGAAGGGCTACGGTCAGTACTGCACTGTGCGCAAAAGCGATGCGCCGCTTAGCTTGGAGCAGCTGGCTGCCCGGTGCGTGGCGGTATTCGGCTGCGCTCCCCGTGTTTGGGGGCCAACGGGTAAGGAAGTGCGCACGGTGGTCATCGCCAACGGCTCGGCGTCCAATGTGGTGGAGGCTTGCCTGCAAGATGACGTGGATTGCCTGATCTGCGGCGAGCTTCGCTACCATAGCGCCTTGGAAGCCTCCCAATCCGGCCTTTCCATCATAGAGCTCGGCCATGACATCAGCGAGTTTCCGCTCACGGCGCTTCTGGCCAAGGCCGCCATGGATGCCGGCGTGCCGAAGAAGGACGTCTCCATCTTCGAGCAGAACCCCAATTGGATCACCCCGGAGGCCACCCGTATCTAAGGTTTCTCTAGACTCGGTGAAGACCTCATCGCTGCGAGCCGTCCTAGGTTACAATAGCTAACGATAAATACCGTGGGCGAAAGGATGGCTCCATGCAGGCAAGCTATGATGACCTCGACATCTTGCTCGAAGTGCAGCGCATCGACATCGAAGTGATGCAGACGAAGAAGACCCGTGCCTCCCTTCCCCAACGCATCCAAGTGGTGAAGGTGCGCAAGAAGCGCGACGAGATCTCGCCGAAGCTCCAGCAGGTCATAGACCTCCAAGAGGCAACCGAGGCGAAGGTCACGAAGATCGAGGACGAAGATCGCTCTTTGGCTCAGAAACAGGAGCGCGCCCAGGAGATAATCACCGCTGCAGGCTCCGATTTCCGCAAGGCCGAGTCCCACTCCAAGGACATGGCCGGCGTTGCCAAGCGCCGCATGGCCCTGGAGGAGAACCTGAAGAAGCTCAACGCCGAGATAGACAAGATGAAAGCGGTGCGCAAGCAGCTCGAAGACGCCATCCAGGCCTGTGATGACGAAGAGGCCTCTTTGAAGGATGCTTATCGCGAGAAGGACGCCGAGCTCGTTGATAAGGCGAAGGGGCTTTTGGATAAGCGCTCGGAACTCGTGGCGAACCTGCCAACGGACCTGGTGGATGCCTACGATAAGACCGCGGTGAAGACCGGCGGTGTGGCATTAGGGCGCTTGGAGGAAGGCGGCGGTTGCAGCGTGTGCCGCAGCGTCATCAGCGGAGGGCGCCTCATCGACCTCATGAACCAAGCCCCGGTGGGGGTGTGCCCCAACTGCAAGCGCATGCTCATCATCTAGGGGGGCGGCTTCCGCTCCGCCTGCGTGTGCCCGCAGCATCCCGAATCGGTTCCCAGCATGAAGAAAGCCCGCGTCAAGCGGGCTTTCCCATCGTTCGAGGCGTTTTGCAGGCGCGTTCTTAGGCGCGCTCCACCTTGCCGGCCTTCATGCAGCTGGTGCACACGTTGGCCTTGCGCACAGAGCCATTGCTCTCGCGGATGGTGATCTTCTGGATGTTCGGACGGAACCAGCGGTTCGTCACGCGGTGGGAGTGGCTCACATTACGGCCAGCGGAAGGCTTCTTCCCGCACACTTCGCAGATCTTAGACATAGCTATCATCTCCATTATTCTGAAAAACCACGGCATAGCCGCAAAAACCCAAACTAGCCAAAGAACTATAACACAACCGTCTGCGGAGGTAAAAGGATTTCTTGTAGAATCCCGATGAACGTGGGGACCATCCCGGTGATGAATCCTCCCAGGGTTTGTATCCAGCTGTTTGCGTTTCGGAAACGCAAACGACGGCGTTCGCCGGAGTTCTGGAAGATAGGGCTTTCGGTAGAGTATAATTTTGGCTCATGGGGGTTGATGTCTCGAGCGCGGTTAGGCGTTTGGACAACGGCTTCCGGAAGATGCGTTTGATGGATCCCTAAAGGAGGAATCACTCATGGCAGAACCTATTCCAGGTAAATTGCATGTGGCCAATGACGTTCTTGCAGATATGGTCGGCCATGCAGCTATGGAGTGCTACGGCGTAGTGGGCATGGTGGCCCCCAATGCCGCTGATGGGATTGCGAAGATCCTCCCGCCGTCGCGTCTGCGGCGCGGCATCACCCTGCAGAACACCGATGCCGGCATCCATGTGGATCTTTACATCGTTGTGGAATACGGCACGAATATCGGCGCCGTTTCCCAGAACCTGGTCGATGCCGTGCAATATGCCCTTCAGAACCAGGCCCGTGTGCCTGTGGATGGCATCGACGTCCATGTTCAGGACGTCAAGGTGCGTAAGTAGCCAGTCCACCGTAAGCGCCGGATTATAGGAAAGACAACCATGACTGAATACACCGTTTCCGATGTTATGGGCGCCCTTGCGGCAGCCAGCCAAACCCTTTCGGGGCGCAAGGAGGAGATAAACCGCCTCAATGTGTTCCCGGTGCCCGATGGCGACACGGGCACCAACATGTCCCTCACCCTTGAATCGGTGGTGAAGAACCTCGCGGCTTTGGGGGCCGATCCCTCCAAGGCTGATGTATGCCAGGCCATCACCACCGGCGCGCTCATGGGGGCCCGTGGCAATTCGGGGGTGATCACCTCGCAGATCCTTCGCGGCCTTTGCGAGGGCGCGGCCACCATAGATGCCTTCGATACCGAAGGCGTGGCAAAAGCCTTCGCCCGGGCGGTGGAGGTGTCGTTCCAGGCTGTGCGCAAGCCGGTGGAGGGCACGATCCTCACGGTGCTGCGCGATACCGCCGATGCCGCCAAGACGGCTGCTAAGAAGAAGATGCCCCTTGATGATGCCCTGGAGGAGCTCGTTGCCGCTGCCTATGCCTCGGTGAAGCGCACCCCGGAGCTTCTGGCGGTCCTGAAGGAGAACAACGTGGTGGATGCGGGCGGTTTCGGCCTGGCCATCCTCTTCGATGGCTTCGTCAGCGCCCTGCTGGGCAAGGAAGGGGCCGCTTCGCAGTTCAGCGGTTTCGAGGTCTCGGGCGAGCCCAAGGTGGAGATAGAGCAGGTGAACGACTGGGAAGGCTCTGAGTACCGCTATTGCAACGAGTTCTTGGTGGAATCCGATACGCTGGATAAGGATGAGGCCCTGGATTTCCTGGCCACCATGGGCGACTGCGAGCTTTGCGTGGGCACAGCTCCCCGTTTCAAGGTGCACGTGCATTCCAACACCCCGGATAAGGTGCTCGCTTATTTCTTGGAGCGCGGTCAGATCTTCGAGGTCTTCATCCACAACATGGACCTCCAGAGCGTGGAGCGCAACGAGAAACTCATGGCCGAGCATGAGGAAGACGCCCCGCGTCGCCATTTCGCCGTGGTGGCCGTGGCACCTGGTTCGGGCAATGCGGAGATACTCAAGAGCCTGGGAGTGGATGTGGTGGTTTCGGGTGGCCAGACCATGAATCCTTCCACGGCGGACCTGCTGGCGGCCGTGGAGAAGGCCAATGCCGATAACGTGATCATCCTCCCCAACAACTCCAATATCATCATGGCCGCCAATAGCGCAGCGGACCTCGCTGAAGCCTCTTGCGCCGTGGTGCCCACCAAGAGCGTGCCTCAGGCTTTCGCGGCGCTTTTCGGCTACGATGGCGACGCGGACCTGCAGACCAATGTGGAGTCCATGACCGATGCCTTCGCCGATGTGAAGACCGGCGAGGTCACAACGGCCATCAAGGATTCGAAGGACTCCCATGGCAATCCCATCGCCGAGGGGGATGTCATCGGCATCGCCGACGGGGAGATAGATGCCGTGGGCGCATCCATTGAAGATGTGGTGGTGGACCTGCTTGCGGCCATGGACGCCGCTTCCGCCGATACCATCACCCTGCTTGCCGGCGAGGGTTATAGCAACGAGGCCATGGATGGCCTGGTGGAGCGCTTGGAAGGGATATACGACGATCTGGAGATAGAGGCTCACCGCGGTGAGCAGCCGCTCTATCCGGTAATCTTCTCCGTTGAGTAAGCGCGACCCAAAGCCCCCTGCCGATCGTCTGAAGGCTACGCTGGCGCTGGAGTCCCCGGTGACCGCTGTGCCCATGGTGAGCCCCAAGCGGGCAACGGGTTTGAGGAAGCTCGGCATCGAGCAGGTGCGCGACCTGGTGACCCACTACCCCCATCGCTACCTCGACATGTCCCGGGTCTATACCATCGCCCAGGCGCCGATTGGTGCATCCTGCACGCTCAAAGCCCAGATCCATGACATCAAGCTGAAGAAGCCCAAGCGCAACCTGACGCTTGTGGAGATAACCCTGGTGGATTCCACCGGCACGCTTATCGTCACCGCTTTTCGTCAGCCTTGGCTCATGGATTCGCTGAAAGCAGGGCAAACCGTGGCCGTGTCGGGCAAGGTGGAGTTCGGCTACGGCTTCAAGCGCATGACCAACCCCTACATCGAGGTACTTGAAGGCGAAGGTGCCACGTTCTCCGGCATGGTGCTTCCGGTCCACGGTCTTACCGGGGCGATCAAGGCGGGCCTGATGCGGCGCCTCGTGCTCAACGCCCTGGAGCTCATAGCGGGGGTGGAAGACCCGCTGCCTTTGGAGCTGCGCACGCGCTACCGGCTGATGAGCCGCCAAAACGCCCTCGCTTGCATCCACTTCCCCCAAACCATGGACGAGCAGCGCGAAGCCCGGCGCCGCCTGGCCTATGAGGAGGTCTTGCTCTTGCAGCTGAAGCTGATGCAGGAGGGGAGGGGCCGCGCCTTGGGGCTTGAGCCTCACGTCCACCGTATCGACGGCCCGGCTTTGAAGGCTCTGGCCGCGGCTGTTCCCTTCCGCCTCACCGGCGAGCAGGAAGCCGCCATCCAGGACATCCTGGGGGTTATGGCCGCCCCGGCCGTGGCCGAGCACATGCTTTTGGGTGACGTGGGTACCGGTAAGACCATCGTGGCCGCCCATGCCCTGGCCGCTGTGGCCGATAGCGACAGCCAGGCGCTATTCATGGCCCCCACGGAGATCCTCGCCACCCAGCATGCGGCGGGTTTGGGGCCGCTTCTGGATGAGGCGGGGGTGAGTTGGGCTTTGCTCACCGGCTCCACCGACCGCGCCGAGCGCGAGCGCATCCTCGCTGCGGCCAAGGATGGCTCCCTTTCGGTGCTCTTCGGCACCCACGCCCTGCTTGAGCCCGATGTGGAGCTCTCACGGTGCAGCATGGCCATCATTGATGAGCAGCAGCGTTTCGGTGTGGATCAGCGAAAGGCGCTTCTGGCCAAGGGCTCTGCGGTGGACAGCCTCTATCTCACGGCCACGCCCATCCCGCGCACCCTGGCTTTGGCCCTCTATGGCAACATGACCCTTTCCTATCTTACCGAGCGCCCGCAGAGAAGCGCGCCGCGCAAGACGTTCGTCCACGAGAGCGCATCCCAGGGGGTTGCCTACGATGCCGCCAAAGCGGCCCTGGCCCGCGGCGAGCAGGTCTATGTGGTTTGCCCTCTGGTGGGGGTGAAGCGGTCCTCGGCTGCAGAGGGCGAAGATGATGAAGACGCTTACGAATACGGTGACATCTGCATCGAGGACGAAGGCGATATGGAAGGCGCTTCCCTGAAAGCTGCCGAGGACGAAGCGGCATTCCTTCAGGCGAAGGTCTTCACCGACAGCGTGGTGGGGCTTGTCCACGGTAAGATGCCAAGCCCGGAGAAGCAGAAGGTCATGGAGGGGTTTCGCCAAGGCGAGGTGGATGTGCTCGTGGCCACCACGGTGATCGAGGTGGGGGTTGATGTACCCAATGCCACGGTGATGATCGTTCAGGATGCCGATCGCTTCGGCCTCTCCCAACTCCATCAGCTACGGGGCCGGGTGGGCCGCGGTGAGGCATCGGGGGAGGTGCATCTCATCTCCGGCACGCGCAAGCAAAGCGCCCTTGAGCGCTTGGCGGTGATGGAGCGGACCGATGACGGCTTCGAGCTTGCCACCTACGATTTGAGCCTTCGCCGTGAAGGGGATATCCTCGGCAACCGCCAGCATGGGGCTTCGGTGCTCAAGCTGGTGAACGTCGTGCGCGATAAGGGCCTCATCGAAGCCGCGTGGAAAGACGCCCGGGCCATCCTGGAGGAGGACCCGGAGCTTCGATCCGAGGCCTATAAGCCCCTTGCCAGGGAGGCTGGGGTCGTGTACCGTCGAAGCATCGATGGCAACGAGGGATAGGAGCTGCGAAAACCATGCGCATCGTCTCTGGCAGCGCCCGCGGTCGCATCATCGCCGCCCCTTCGGGACGCGAAACGCGCCCCACGACCGACCGGGTGCGCGAAGCGCTCTTCAGCTCCCTGTTCAGCCAGCGCGGCTCCTTGGAGGGAGCCGTGGTCTTGGACGCTTTCGCCGGTTCCGGGGCGTTGGGGCTGGAGGCCCTCTCCCGCGGCGCGTCGCGCGCGGTCTTCTTCGATGATGCTCTCCAAGCCCAGCGCACGCTTCGCAAGAACCTCCAGGTCTGCGGTTTTGCGCCGCAGTCCTGGCAGGTGGAGGCCAAAGACGTGTTGCGCTTCCCGCCCGCATCCCCCCTTGAGCCGTTCGACATCGTTTTCTGCGACCCTCCTTATGCCTTCGCACCTGAGACGGTGCTGGGATTTCTCAAAGGCCTGGCTGCCAGCGGAGCGCTCGCAGAGGACGCCATCGTGGTCTATGAGCACAGCCGGGAGAACCGTGAGGCGGTGAGCGAGGTTGCATCTCGTGAGGGCTTCGTCGTCTCCGTCTGCAAGGAGTATGGGAAAAGCATGATCTCGTTTTTGAAGGAGGAGCGATGAATCGCGCTATAACGCCGGGAACGTTCGACCCCATCACCTACGGGCATCTGGATATCATCTCCCGGGCTGCCCAGCTGATGGACGAGGTGGTGGTGGCTGTGGCGGCCTCGCCCGGGAAACAACCGCTCTTCAGTTTGGAGGAACGGGTGGACCTTGCGCGCCGGGCCGTGGAGCATCTGCCCAACGTATCCGTTCAGCCCTTCGACGGCCTGTTGGTGGATTTCGCCCACCAGGTTGAAGCGAAGGCCATCGTGAAAGGGCTGCGCGCCCTCACGGACTTCGAATACGAGTTCCAGATGGCTGCCCTCAACTACGAGTTGGAGCATAGCCTGGAGACGGTGTTCATCATGTCGCCGCCTCAATATATGTATCTCTCCTCATCCATGGTGCGGGAGCTGGCGAGCCTGGGCGCCTCAACCGAGCGCTTCGTGCCGCCACCGGTCGCCGAAGCCCTGAAGGCCAAGTTCGCCTAACGGGGTAAAGTGGGAGCCGTAAGACAACGAGGGAAGGCGGTACTTGTGGCAGATCCTAAGATCAGGCGCGTGCTCATGTCGGTGACCGATAAGACGGGCATCGTGGAATTCGCCCAGCAGCTCACGACCGAGTTCGGTGTGCAGGTCATCTCTACGGGCGGTACGGCCCGCGTGTTGGCCGAGGCGGGCATCCCGGTGACCCCCATCGATGATGTGACCCACTTCCCCGAGATGATGGACGGGCGCGTGAAGACCCTCCACCCGCTGGTGCACGGCGGTCTTCTGGCCAAGCGCGATAACCCCGATCACATGGCCCAGGCACAAGAGCATGGCATCGAGATGATAGACATGGTGGTTGTGAACCTCTATGCCTTCGAGAAGACCGTGGAAAGCGGTGCCGACTTCCAGACCTGCATCGAGAACATCGACATCGGCGGTCCCTCCATGCTGCGCAGCGCCGCGAAGAACTTCGAATCCGTCACCGTGGTGACCGATCCGGCAACCTATGGTGACATCCTGGCGGAGATGCGCGCCAACGGCGGATGCACCACCCGTTCCACCCGCGCCGCTCTGGCCCTGGAGGTCTTCCGCACCACCGGCGCCTATGACTCAGCCATCGCCGCCTGGCTCGCAGGTCAGCTGGAGGGAGCCGAGCAGTTCCCCGAGAAGCTCACCATCATGCTCCAGAAGGAACAGGAGCTGCGCTACGGCGAGAACCCCCATCAGGCTGCGGCGTTCTATCGCCGCTCCACCGCCTCCCCCCATTCCCTGGTGAATGCCGAGCAGCTCAATGGCAAGCCCCTTTCCTACAACAACCTGCTTGATACCGATGCCTGCTGGGCCATCGTGCGCGAGTTCGACCGTCCCGGCGTAGTCATCCTGAAGCATCAAAACCCCTGCGGCTCCGCTGAAGGCGATGACATCGCCCAGGCGTTCGATCGCGCCTTCGCCTGCGATACCAAGAGTGCCTTCGGGGGGATCATCGCCGCCAACCGCACCGTGACTGCCGAGATGGTGGAGCATATCAACGATGCGAAGCTTTTCGTGGAGGTGCTCATCGCCCCGGATTTCGAGCCCGAGGCCCTGGCGCTGCTCAAGGAGAAGGCGAATCTGCGGGTGCTTGCCACCGGCGGCATTGACGCACCGGGAGCCGAGCCGGAGTTCCGCACCGTGGACGGCGGCGTGCTCGTGCAGGATGTGGACGTGGTGGCCGAGGACCCCGCGCTTTTCACCGTGCCCACGAAGCGCAAGCCCACCGAGCAGGAGATGGATGACCTGCTGTTTGCCTGGAAGGTGGTCAAAGGCGTGAAGTCCAACGCCATCCTGGTGGCCAAAGACCATGCCGGCATCGGCATGGGGCCCGGTCAGCCCAACCGCGTGGATTCTTGCGAGATAGCCTGCAAGCGCGCCGGTGATGCCTGCAAAGGCGCCGTGGCGGCTTCCGATGCCTTCTTCCCGTTCCGGGATAACATCGATACCCTGGCATCCTACGGGATCACCGCCATCATCCAGCCAGGCGGCTCCATCCGTGACGAGGAGAGCATCCAGGCTTGCGATGAGCATGGGATTGCGATGGTGTTTACCGGCCATCGCCATTTCCGTCACTAAGAAGTCACAGTGCACGCGTGCTGCAAGCTGCGAACCTCCCTTGCATAGCGAAGTACGCGGCGGTCGGTTCTCGCTTGCATCACGCATGCCCTGAGGCTTCTTCATCCGAGCGGCGGGCTGCTCTCGCGCCGATTACGGGCATCCTGTGGCTTCTTGACCTGCTGCGGCGGTCGGTTCTCGCTTGCATCGCGCATGCACTGTGGCTTCTATACCAGATAATTGAAGAGGGAGATGTAGCTGACAGCGCTCGGGGGAACCTTGAACGTGAGGTCTTGTCCGTAGGCGCTCACGCCCACGATATCATTCCTGTCATAGGTGGTCACGGTGAAGGGCGTTCCTTGATATTCCAGGTTCACCGTGCCTGTGGCTGTTGCCGATGCGGGCTTGTCGATAGCGGTCCACTGAGGGATGGCCAGGGCATCCACCCCTTGGGACAAGATGGATTCCGATAATCCGGAGGCCTGGGCCAGCTCGGGGATGTGGTTGCGCAGGATCTCGTCAAGCCGGTCCTTTATGCCGCTGGCATCCAAAAGCGCGTTGGTGGCGGCAGTGCGCAGGGAAGGGGTTTCCTTCCCAGCTTCCGTAGAGCAGCTATGACCGAAGACCACCACTGCTGCGGCGATCAGCGCAAGGACGATCAGCGCTCCTAGAAATCTTGTGAGTCTTCTCATGCGGTTCCTTCTGCGGCATGGTGTTTTCCCTTACAACCCTAACCCATTTCGCGGGCCGTACCGTCTTAGGGACCCAACCTTCGAAATTTCAGCAAAGACCTCTTATCAGAAGGGCCAACCTATGGTAATATCTTTCGCGCTGTTGGAACAGCACCGGGTTGTGGCTCAGCTTGGTAGAGCGCTGCGTTCGGGACGCAGAGGTCGCAGGTTCAAATCCTGTCAACCCGACCACCGCCATAGAAAGGGATGAATCCATGGGAGCATCCCTTTTTTATTAAAGGCGCGGCCACTTGCTGTTAGGAGGCAAGCATGAAATTTCTCGGCATGGGCGGATGGGAACTCGTCATCATCCTCGTGGTGGTGCTCATCATCTTCGGGCCCAAGAACCTCCCCAAGCTCGGTAAAGCCATCGGCAACGGCATCAAGGGCCTGCGCAAGGGCATGAAAGCGGGCAAGGACAAGATAGACGAGAAGTTCGATGCTGTGGAGGAGGAGAAAGCCGCTGCTCAGGAGGCTGCCGAAGTGGAGCCGGAGGAGATAGTGGTGGAGGAAGTGGCTGAAGACGACCAGGACGGCGACTCGGAAGAGACCGTGGTTGCCGAGGCGGCCGCGCAGCCAGAGAAGAAGACCGTTAAGGTGAAGCGCGTCGTGAAGACGGGCGATGACGAGAAATAGGTAGGATGCGCCCTGCGGGGCCAGGATTTATCGGGAGTAAAGCACTATGGCAGCAAGCAAAGATTTCATCCTCACCCAAGAGGGCCGCGACCAGCTGGAAGAGGAACTGAACTACCTGGAAAACGAGAAGCGCGCAGAGGTCGGCGAGCGTATCAAGGTGGCACGCGAGTTCGGTGATATCTCCGAGAACTCCGAGTACGACGACGCTAAGAACGAGCAGGGCATGGTGGAGGCCCGCATCGCGGAGATCTCCCATATCCTGAGCGAGGCCACGGTGGTTAACACCCCCAAGCGCTCCAACAAGGTGAACATCGGCTCCACGGTCACGGTTTCCATGGGCGGCAAAGAGCGCCTGTTCACCATCGTGGGTGCCGCGGAAAGCGATGTGGCTGCCAATAAGATCTCCAATGAGTCCCCCGTGGGTGCTGCGCTCATCGGCCATAAGAAGGGTGACAAGATAGAGACCACCGGCCCCACCGGCCGCGTGATCGAGATGGAGATCATCAAGATCGAGCATTAGGTTGCGCCTGCCTGACCACTGGAACGGAATGATTATGACTGAGGTAACGCAAGAGCATACAAGCGAAGTCACCGACGATCCCGTAGAGGTACGCAAGGCGAAGCGCGCAGCGATGATAGCGGCCGGGGAGAACCCTTACGGCCATGCTTTCGATGCCACCCATCATGTGACGCAGATCGAGGAGGCCCATCAGGAGCTGCCCGATGGGGAAACCACCGATGATGCGGTGGCTGTGGCCGGCCGCATAATCGCCAAGCGGGTGCAGGGCAAGGTCTCGTTTCTCACCTTGCGGGATTCCTCAGGAGAGATCCAGCTATTCTGCCGTATAGATGACCTGGGCGAAGAGGCCTACGCCGCCTTGAAGGACCTGGATGTGGGGGACTGGATCGGCGTTTGGGGCACCGTCATGCGCACCCGCCGCGGACAGCTCTCCGTTGCCGTGGAGCGCTTCGAGCTGCTCTCGAAGTCCCTGCGCCCCTTGCCGGAGAAATTTCATGGCCTGGCCGATAAGGAGATCCGCTATCGTCAGCGCTATGTGGACCTCATCGCCAACCCCGAGGTGCGCACCACCTTCGAGAAGCGCTTCAAGATCGTCTCAGCCTGCCGTCGCTACATGGAAGACCAGGGATTCTACGAGGTGGAAACGCCTTTCCTCCATTCCATCATCGGCGGTGCGAATGCCAAGCCCTTCGTGACCCATTTCAACGCCTTGGATCGCGACTACTATCTGCGCATCGCTACGGAGCTGCCGCTCAAGCGCCTGCTCGTTGGCGGTTTCGAGAAGGTCTTCGAGATCGGCCGTCAGTTCCGCAACGAGGGCATGGACCCTTACCACAATCCCGAGTTCACCACCATGGAAGCCTATCAGGCTTTCACGGACCTGGAAGGTATGAAGCGCCTGACCGAGGGCTTCATCCAGGCGGCGGCCCTTGCTGCCTGCGGCACCTTGGATATCACCTATCAGGGACAGGAGATCCATCTCGGTGGCCCCTGGCGCTCGGCAACCATGCTCGAACTCGTGCAGGAGGCAACTGGCAAGCCCATCGGCTTCGATATGTCCCTGGATGAGCTGGCCGCCCTGGCAAAAGGCTATGGGGTGAACCCCGAGCCGTCCTGGGGCAAGGGCAAGGTGATCTCCGAGATCTTCGAGGCCACGGTGGAGGAGAGCCTCATCCAGCCGACGTTCGTCTGCGAGCATCCCTTGGAGATCTCTCCTTTGGCGAAGAAGAAGCCCGGCGAGCCGGAGGTCACGGAACGCTTCGAGCTCTTCATCTGCGGCCACGAGTATGCCAATGCCTTCAACGAGCTGAACGACCCGGTGGATCAAGCCGAGCGCTTCCATGCCCAGGTGGCTGCGAAGGATATGGGCGATGACGAGGCCATGGGCTACGATGCGGACTACATCCGCGCCCTGGAGTACGGCATGCCGCCGGCGGGAGGCGTGGGCATCGGCATCGACCGGCTGGTCATGCTGCTCACAGACAGTGAATCCATCCGGGACGTGCTGCTTTTCCCCCATATGCGCGAGGAGGCTCCCCGCGGGGAGGCGAGCGCTGTTGGGGCGGCCGGTGCCGTTTCCGATGGCACGGACGAATCGGCGATTCCGGCTTTGGACCCCTCCCGTTTGGTCATCGAGCCGCTTTTCCAAGACGAGGTGGATTTCGATACCTTCAGCAAATCGGATTTCCGTGCAGTGAAGGTGAAGGAGTGCGTCGCCGTTCCCAAGTCCAAGAAGCTGTTGCAGTTCACGCTGGACGACGGCTCGGGCCATGACCGCACGATCCTCAGCGGAATCCATGCCTACTATGAGCCTGAGGAGCTTCTGGGCAAGACCCTCATCGCCATCACCAACCTGCCGCCGCGCAAGATGATGGGGGTGGCCTCCGAAGGCATGCTCCTGTCCGCCGTTTACGAGGTGACAGGTGAGGAGGGCGAGCCTGAGGAGCGGTTGAACCTTCTCATGGTTGACGGCCGCATCCCCGCTGGTGCGAAGCTATACTGATCGAAGCTCCTCTATTGATAAATGCAGTATCCCATGGAAGGGATGCTGCATCCAGCTGACTCGAAGCTTTACTGATTAATGAAGCTTTCCATAGCAGGGAATGCCCCATTTTTATTCTCTGCTGTAGCTGCATGGTCAATTACCCCCTCGAGTCTGAGCTTTAAGGCGATTTGAAGACGCTCTCTGCAGCTTAGGAACGCCTTACAGGTTGGAATTTGCCACACTTTTGCACATATTGTTGTCTTATCCGGACAAATTTGACGATTGAAGGTCAGACTCGAGGGGGTAATTGACCAAACACCGCCGATTCCTGCAACTCCTCTGCTTTTTCTCATGAATAAAGCTTGAGGCTTAAGGAAATTCGAAAAAATTGCGAAGACTGGGCGCTTGCAACCAAAGGAGCGCTTGGGCGCTCCATAATAATGGATTCGAAGGCTTCGTTGCCTGAATGCGACACAAACAGGGATGGGTAATGATGATTCAAAAGACTAAGACGATCATAATCGCAGTGCTTTGCTGCGCTCTGACCGCATCGCTTGCGTTCTTCACGCCTCTTGCGGCTTTCGCCGACCTGCAAGCCGGGGATGCGGATTGGGGTCAGGGTGAGGGCGCTCAGCTGAAGAAGAACTCCTGGCGCTATCACGATGATGAGCCCATCGCCGTAGATATGTATGAGGGAGTAGATGACGAAGGTATCGTGCCCTTCGGTCAGTACGGGCCGTCGATGACGCACCTGGGGATAGATGTGAGCTATTGCCAGGGGAGGATTGATTGGGCCGCCGTGAAGACGAGCAATGTGAAGTTCGCCATCATCCAGTGCGGCTATGGAAGCGCCTATGCCTTCCAGGATGACGTCCAATGGAAGAACAACGTTGCCGGCTGCAAGAAGAACAACATTCCCTTTGGGGTCTACCTCTATTCCTACGCGAAGACCGTGGAAGATGCACGAAGCGAAGGCCAGCATGTAGTGGATGCGATCAAGCGCGCCGGCCTCAAGGCATCCGAGATCCAGCTGCCGATATTCTATGACGTGGAAGAGAACAGCCAGTACGAATTGGGCAACGAGACGCTCAATAGCTTCTTCTATGCATTCAAGGACGTGCTGAATCAGAATGGCTTCACGAAGGTCGGGATCTACTCCAATGCCAAATGGTGGCGGGACAAATGGAGCAGCGTCTCATGTCCGGCCGAATACCGTTGGATCGCTGCCTGGAATGATAAAGGGCCTTTTGCTTACGGATACGACGACCTGCGCCCAGGCGGTATCGGCGTGTGGCAGTACGGGGGCGGCACGGTACCCGGCATAAGCGGTGAGGTGGATATGAACCTCGCCATCAGCGACTGGCGCTTCCTGGAGCAAACCGGCTCCTCCCGCAACATGTATCGACTCTACAATCCCTACACAGGTGAGCACTTCTACACCTCGGATTCTGCGGAGTGCGGCAATCTGGAGGGAGTTGGTTGGCGCTATGAGGGGATCGCCTGGGTGGCTCCGGCCGAATCGGGTATCCCGGTTTACCGCGCCTATAACCCCTATGTGGGCGACCACCATTACACCACGGACTGGAACGAGTATTCCTATATTACTTCCATCGGCTGGAGGGGTGAAGGTGTTGGTTGGTATTCCTCATCCTCTGACCAGCAAGAGGTCCATCGCCTTTACAACCCCTACGCCAAGACGGCTTATCACCACTTCACCTGCGATGAATCCGAGCGCGATTACCTTGCTTCCATCGGCTGGATCAAAGAGGGTGTGGCCTGGCACGGCAACCTGTAGCTTTGACGGGCCGCAAGCCGCCTGTGGAGTTCTTGGGGACAAAAGTATTACAAGAAGGTATCGGATTAGCACTCAAGCGCTTTGAGTGCTAATATTTTCATGATTACAGCCACACCGTAGAAGAGATGGGATATCTATGTCTTTCGAGAAATTCACCGATAAGGCCCGAAAGGTCCTGGTCTTGGCTCAAGACGAGGCCCGCGGGCTCCACCAGCCCTACGTGGGCACCGAGCATCTGCTGCTCGGCCTCATCCAGGAGAAGGACGGTCTTGCCGCCCAAACCCTGGCGCGCTTGGAGATAACCTACGACGCCGCCGTTCAGGCCATCCGCCAAATCGTCGTCATCGATGAGGAAACCGATACCTCGGGTCACCTCAGCTTCACGCCTCGG
>CAZKKN010000023.1:0-28886 GCA_964553375.1 uncultured Eggerthellaceae bacterium
AACAGTTTTCAAGACTGCACCAACAAGCACATGAAACATAAGTAATGCCTGGTGGATATTATACTCTACCAGGTAACCATGTAACATTGATTCGAGAATAGGGCAGGAGACGGGGTTTGCCCCGTCTCCTTATCCTTAGACAGTTTAAGCGACGGCGTAGAAAGCAACGCCCTCATCGCGCCGTCCAGCGGCTACGAGCTTGTCTCGCTCGGCGGCGTCCTTTGTGTAGAAATGCTCGCCGGAATAGGGGTTGTACACGCGGAATACAGCTATGCCATCCTCGACACCGAAGAAAGGTACGCCCTCGTAGCTCCAGCCATCAGCCTGGCGTTCGGATGCCTCTTGGAAGCTAGTGGTCAGCAAGTGGTCGCCATCGCCGGGATTATAGAGGCGATACACCGCCACAGTGCCGCCTTTGGGCGCGTTGAAAGCCACGCCCTCATCCCTCCAGCCCTTCGATACGAGCCGGGATGCCTCCGATGCATCCAAAGTGTAATGGTGGAACCCATTAGGGTTGTATAAGCGGCGCACAGGGCCGCCTTGGTTGCTTACCGGTTTCAAATCATCATCCTTTCCATCCGATTCCAGCCGCCGGTTGACGTCTCTGGCGAACTGCGCCATGCGAGCGTGCCACCAAGGCCCAGGGCAAGCCGTGGCGGCGAACATGCGATGCTCAGTGAGATTGCCTCGGGCATCGCCCGTATAAACTAGTTTGGCTATCCCGTTGCGACGGCAGATGTCCTCCACGAGCAGCACGGTGGAGTTGTATGCGATTTCCGAGCTAGACCAAGTGGACGTGTCGTTGTTTGCAACTTCGATGGTCACCGCCCGGTTGTCGTTGTCCCAACTGCTGGACGTCCATGCGGCATTGCTCTCATCCACATAGCAGGCGATGCGCCCATCCGTGCCAACGCCGTAGTTTGAGGACGCTTGGCGGACCGGGCTTGCGAACACGCTGCCGCACTGCTCCACGGAGAGGTTGCCTGCCATGTGATGAACGGTGATCTTGGTGATGGGGTAAGCGCGACCGTTGTAGTGGTTCGGAGACAGGCGCACGAGGGAAGCAAGCCTACTTATCGCCATCGCCGCTCACCTCGCACTCCCTCTGCTCTTCGAGCCATCCTGCATCCACGCCGCCGGTAAGCTCTTCCTCCTCGGCGGACGTCAGTTTAATGTCGCTCATCAGCGCACCTCCCTCTCATCGCGCTTGATGGCATCGAGCACGCCCTGGGCCTGCTGGGCCGCGGCGGTCACGTTGTTGTTCTTCCACCACGTCCACGCGAACAGCGCGAGCGCTATCGCGGACAGCAGGATGTTGAACAGCAGGTCCCCATCCAGGCTCCAGCCGAACGTGGTGGCGATGGCCACCGCGATGGTCACGATGAGGCGCGCGATGGCCACGCCGGTCTCTTTGTTGAATTCCATGGTCTTATCCTTTCTCCTATCTGCTATCGACTTTCGCCCTATCCAGGCGGTTGTGGGCGTCCTCCGCGCGCTCATCGGCGTGCGCTGAGCGTTTCGCCAATTCCTGCATCGCCGCGCGGTTCTCGGTATCGTGGGCGAACAGGGTCTTTACCTGCTCCTCCAGATGGAATACGCGTTCGACCACCCTGTTGTGCTTCTCGACCTCGGTCGTCAGGTTGTCCAGCTTCTCGAAGATGATCGCCATCGACTTCGAGTTCTGGATTGAGACGGTAATCAGCGTCACGGCGACCGATGCCGCCGCCGCGATGACCGCTGCTAGTATCGTCTCCACTGAATCACCTCCTTTAAGCGGTCCTCTCCCAGGTGTTAACCACCTTGTACGGCGGCATGTTGTTGTGGGCGGCGCCTCCGCCGGCGCCATCGTTCGTGTGGGTGTGCGCGCCTCCGTCGAACATGACATTCCAGCTCGAATAAGCCGTGTCGTTGCTCGTCCGGACGACGAGGTCTCCCGCGAAGCTGCCGCCGCCTTGGCCGCCGACCGACCCGCCCCAGTACGTGGAGCATTTGCCCTGATGCTGATGCGACCCTGCGCTTGACATCGTGTGGGTATGGTTCGCCATCTCAGCCACGGTGAGCGTATGGGCCGCCTCGCCGCCGGTGGCGCCTAAGGTGTAGCCATCACCTGATGCAAGGAGGAACCTGCCCTCTATCTTCTGCCAGGTCGTGCCCTGGTATATCTCGTTTGGGTTGGATTCGTTTACCATCTGGAGCACCGCGCCGACCGGCCAGGGACAGAAGGACGCCTCGGAAGAGTCGCCTGAGGGACCCTGGATGACATCGCCGAGCACGCGCAGGTTTCCGTTGACCACGATGTCCGATTGCCGCCCTTGCGCTTTCTGCAAGGGCAAGGCGACCGCGGGGGCATCAGCCTCCGAGAGCGCCGTCGAATCCTCCACCGTGCCTAGGCTGCACAAAAACCAGCTCGTCCCATCGGGCTTCAGGATCTCGTAGCGGAAGCCCGAGGGTGTCTCGGCATAGGTGCGCGTATAGCCCTCAAGCACAGCACCGTCCTTGTCGTAGACCACGCCAGCAGCCGATACCCGGGCGACGGTTGAGACCGTGATGAGAGCGTCGGTGGCGGCACCGTTGTTGGCGGCATCCCGGTAATGCACCTTCACATCGGTGCCGTCGAAAAAGAAGTGATAGGATGCGCCGTAATCGGAGGCATCACCATCTCCGGCCTTGAGCTCTTCCCAGAGCCCATCCTCCTCGACCAATGTCACGGTGAACGGCTTCGAATCAGATGGAGCCCCCGGAGTCACGAGGCCGCGGTCGTGGTAGCTGTGGCATTGCGCCTGAATCTGCTCCAGGTTCGCCTGGTACTGATTGCCCGCTGTCGATTGGAGCACCGGGGCGAGCGAGTATCCGAAATACCCATAGGGCTCCTTGCTGGGCAGCCCCGCGCACCCCTCGCCGATCACGACCGTGCATCCAGCAACCTCTGACTTGATCACGGCCGATGCGGTGCCCTCATCGCTTTTGTTGAGCACCAGGGTTGAGCCGGATGGGTTGAGCGTCGTTTGGCCCTGTATCGTATCGATGGATAGGCCGGTACTGTGCAGCTTCAGCTCGACATTATTGGGGAAAAAATCAGTGACCTGGCCTGCTACCACTTCATCAGACACGGTGGTATCCGCCAGATTGTAGATGAACTCCGCCGGGTAATATCCGCCTCCGCCCCCATCATCGAATCCTATGAAATACCCACGGACCGTCACCCCATCCGGCCCGTACAGGTTGTTGTCGCCGAGATGTCGGCGGCAGATGTAGAGCAGCGTCCCGTCTTCTACGGGGTTCTCAATGGCGGGGCCGCCCATCGGGAACCGGTAGTGCGTCCTATCCCAGTCATTGTACCCGTAGATGCGCTCGCTGCCATCATCCGCAAGCTCTATCTGGAGGAAGCGCGCGCCCACATAGTTCTGCAATCCAGCTTGGAGCTGGCCGTAAAGGGGGTAATCCCAATAGCCCGTGTCGGTGCCTGACGGCATGGGGAGCCTTGACGCTACCGTGGTGTCCGTCGCCGATGAGTCGTTATCGACCTTCACCGCCCCATCGAGGTTATCCACCTTCTCCTTGGCCTCATCGGCCACGGTGTCATCGGTGGCCGCGAGACCCCAATCCTGGGAGTCGTAGTCGCCATCCGCGTCCTTTGCGGTCGTGCAGGTGCGGATGGAGCGCTTGCCGCCCTCGTTCGCGACCCACAAATCGCCCACATCGTAGGGCGGAAACGGCGTACTGGTGAACACGCGGCGCTTCTCTGCGGCATCGGCCTTGGCCTCCTCGCCGATGATTGCGGCGTCCTTGGCGGCCGCCTTGGCCTCTTCGGTCAGCGCTGCGACCGCCCGGATGGAGCCATCGAGCTCTATCTTGAGGTTGCGCTGGCGCACGCGGTTCGAATTGGTGAGCGTCGGCTTCGTAGAGCCGAGCGTGTACTTGCATGAGGCTGGGTCCATGATGTCGACCTCGATGGCCACAACCATCATCCACTGGTCGATTCCGTAGGGCTTCGCCGTCACACGCACCCAGTCATAGAGCCGCAGGGGCTTGACGGATGGGTCCAGCTTGTGGAGGTCGACCGCATCAACCTCAAGCGACTCTATGGGCGTCCACGAATCCGATAGGTCGGCGGCTGCAGCGGAAGCGAGCGCCCGCTGGTTCTCCGCCTCAGGGTAGCTCCTGTGCTCGACTATGCGCCCATGCAGGCGCACACCCTCGGCGGACTCTATGGTGTCGCCCGATACCATGCATAACCCGAACGCTCCATCGAGCGTGCCGTCCAGCTTGATCCCGTCCTTTCCCTCGGGAATCACGGCTGTAACCATATCGTCGGCAGATAGCTCGTCTGCGAAGTCTACGAGGTTCACGCCGAACTCGATCCGTTGCATGTTGCGACGGTCCTCCGCCCCGATGAAGTCTATGTACCTGCGGCCGGACTCCATGCGAGCGGATACGTAGCCGTACCCTGGGTCGATGAGCTTGCTCTTGATCTCGGATGCGCATGTCGGGTACGACGAGCTGGATGCCTCCACCGCGCCGTCCCCGCATTCGTTCGTACCGGTGTAGAAGTACTTCCCATCGTCCGCTGCGGCGTTGTGCTGAGCTATGAGCCATGCCCAGAACTCCCGGCGTGCCGGCGGGGCGGCGAGCGCCCCCTCCTCGGGGTCGGTGGTGCTGTATGGCCGCACCACCGTGTCGTTGAGGTAGGCGAGCTGACCCTCGCATTCGAGGAGCTCGTTGTTCAGGCTGTCCTTCTCGTATTTGCGGATTCTCCCGCGGAATACCTCCTCGCCGTCCTCTTCCACCGTCACCTCGCGCGAGCAGTCCATCAGCTCGAAGGAGCCGTGTAATGGGTTCGTGACGGGGATGCCCAAGGACAGCGCTCCCGACTCGTTCGCCTTAAGCGACAGGCGGCCCGATACGATGCCGAGGTCGGTTCTGCGCGGATCGTAGATGAGGTCGCCGTTATAGCGTACGAGATGCATCAGGACACCCGCCGCCAGATGTATGCTGCGTAGAAAGGTGGCTCAAGACGACCCGTATATCCATCCTCGGCCACCATGACGCGCCCGCCGAACCCCATGCAGTTTGCCGCGGCGGTGTTCTTCACCAAGCCGGCGTCCTTCGCCTCTGCTCCAGCCTCTGACTCGGCGCTATTGCGATGCATCCCCATATCGTAGCGGCCGCCGGTCGTGCCGGGCTTGTAAGCCGAATCGTCGGCTCCTACGATGAAGCGGCCCGCGATGCGCTCCCAGGACCCTCCCAGATAATCGCCTGGGTTCGTCGGCGACGTGGTGATGCGGATCGTGCCGGGCGGGAACAAGGCGTCTATGATGTCGATATTGGCCGCCATGTCCTCCACGAACTGCTTGACGGTGTCTGTTATAGCGGGCTTGCGCAGCCCTAGTCCCCCTTCGAGCTTGGTGCTCATAGGTCCCTCCATTCATATTCGAAGTAGATGTTGGTGTCGCCGAATTCCGCGGCGTCCTCCGATGCCGGGTACGCCAGGTCGACCAAGCGCACGTCGTCTATGGCGAACAGGACGCCCCGCATGGGGTCGGTTCCCCCAGAGCCATCCGTCATGAGGTCGGAGCACATGGCATCGACCTCGGCCATCGTCATGGGCACCTGAAGGGGCTCATCCCCTGCGGCGAGGTCGCAGAGCAGCTTATCGGCGATGTCGGCGAGCTCCGTGTTCTCGTAATCGGAAAGCAGCGCATCGCCGTAATCGGGGGTCGTCGTGACAGATACCACGTTCTCACCCGAATGCAGCCAGAAGTCGTCGAGCACCCAGGTGCCTGGGTCGAGTTCCCAGTGCTTGTCCTCGAAGCTCATGACCGCCTTGTTGTAGACCTCGACCGTCGGTTGGGTGCGCGCGCGGCCGTTGTCCAGGCGCAGCTTCACACCGCCGGCCGCATTCGCGCGGAACACCACGCGGCCGAGCGTCTTATAGGGTTCGGCATCGACCGTAAGCGTGCAGGTGAACACCTTCGCATCCCATTTGAACGACGACGATGAGACGCGCCCCGTATAGGTGAAACCCGGGTCGATGGAGAAGCGCATCTCGCATCTCCTGCCGTTCACCCAGCTTGCGACCTCGCTCTTGAGGAGCTCGTATTCTTCCACCGTACACGGGCCGCTGGCGAACATCGGGAGCTTGATCTTCCGCTCCTCGAAGTAGACGTCCCCGGCCGCTTCGGTGATGTCTACGACACCGTCTCCTAGGAGCTTCTTGGTGAACCTCTTGTATTCGGGTATGCCTATCTCGTATCCGTCGGCCAGGATCAGGCCGAACCGCTCATACAGGTCGACGCCGTCGACGACGACGACCCCGTTGAAATCATCCATCAGAAGCCCCTTTCGCTTCTCTCCGACATCTCTCCCAGGCGCTCGTCGATGTAGGGCAGCACGGCGCTTCCGACCGCCTTGCCGTCCATCTCCAGTCGGAGCTTCGACATCGCAGCGAGGATCAGCTCGAGCAGCTCGGCGATCCGCTCGGTTCCGTTTCCGATGCCCTTCTCCTTGATGCCCTCGGCTATGAGGTCTACGAAGGGCTGAGAATACTTGCGGTTGGTGAGCGGAACGATGGCCTCCGCGCCATCCTCGCCCACTATGTCGAGAGGAACCGCTTTCCGGGCGATGGCGCCATCGGCGTGGTAGCGGATGCCTCCGGCGGCGTTGAGGCGGATGCCGCCGGTAGCGACACCTGCGCCAGCCGGTGGGCTTCCGCTTTGAATCATCCGGTAATCGATGGTGACAATCTTCGATCTATCACTCCAATCCTGATTATTGAGGCTTTGGATGGCAGCGACCGCATCCCACACGCTTGAGTGCTCGACTTCCGCTGTGGATTCCAGCATTTCCAACTTGGAGCCGTTCCACTCGACCACGCTGCCTTGCGCATCCATGAGCTGGACGACGTCCATGACGGCTTCGCCGCTCTTGTCTAAAAGAACGCCGTTGTTCCATGTGTACAAGTTGCCTTGCGCATCTATCAGCGACGTGTCATCCATGCGGATAGTGCCGTCTTTGTCGATTAGCGGCTCAGCGTTATACATGGCAATGGCGGAGATCATTTGCTGGATATCTCCACCGCAAGCGGCAGCCATGGCCGCGAAATCCTCTTGGGATATATTCTTGAGGTCGTCAGCTTTGTATCCGGCTTCGTTTAGCGCAGCTGCGAAGTCATAGATGCTCACTCCCATTTCCTCAAGGGCGGGCGTTAACCCCATTTCTTTGAATGCGGTGACGATATCCTGGGTTGCGCCGTAAGTATTAAGCGCCGTTTCGCTCAAAGCGCCATCGATGCCGGATAGGGCGTTGACGAGGGATTCCTTCGTGCCGTCGTAGGTCTTCGCGATCGCCATGAGGTCTTCTTGCTCCAGGTCCTTCAGCGCATCGGTGTTGACCCCCAGATCGCGCATGTCTCCAATGAGGTTGTCGAACCCCCCGTTGCTGTCTGCAAGGAACTTGAAGGAATCATCCAGTGTGCGGCCCCATGCATCGAATGCATCAGCCGCTTCTTTCGTCTCGGAAGCCTGGTCCGCCATCTCCTTACCCAGCTCATCCACTGCGGCATCTGCGGAGTCAGCGGCCGCTTTCGCGTCGTCGTATGACTTCGTGAGGTTCTTCAGCCTGGTCTCGTAGGTATTGAAGGCGACGCTGTTTCCCTCTTCTGAAGCCTGGTCGCGTAGCGCCTTATACTCATCAACTTTTGCCCAGTCGACCTTGTCGTATTCCGCTGCGAGCGTCTTCTTGGTGTCTCGTTGGTGCTTGATCGCGTCGCTGTAATCCTCAGCTATGACGTTCTCCTGGATCTCCCGCTTCTTCGCCTCGATGAGCTCGTCGATCGATTGCGTGAGGTCCTTGACGTTGTCTTCCTGGTCCTTGTAATAGCCGTTGACGACGTCTTGGGCGCTTATGTTCAGCCCGAACTGCTCGTTCACCTGCTTGAGCGCCCATTCGAGGCGGCCTTGCGCCTCGGCGCTCAGGTCGGTGTCCCCAACGGAGTCGCGGATGATCTGCTGTGCGGTGCTGAGGATCCCTATCTGGTTCTCCGCCTCGGCATGACGCTCGTTCATGGAGTCGACCATCTTCGCTGCCGACTCGGCTAGCTCATCGACGCCGAGCGCCGATATGCCGGACGATTGGCCGATCCCGTCTATCTTGCCCTTGTACTCGTCGAGCGCAGCAGCGTTGGATACGGCATCCAGAAGGCCGGTGGTTGCCTTGGTGAAGTTCTCCTCCTTCACCTTTGCTTTCTCCATGTTGTCGGCGATGAACCCGATCACGCCAGCCCCGACGGTTATGGCAGCCGATGCTATGGCCATGGGGCCGCCGATCGCAGCTATGCCCTTGCCGAGCACGCTTGCCGACTTCCCGGCGGCAGCACAGCTCTTCGAGTAGGCGTCGATCCGCCCCTTCGCGGCGCCGATGACCGACGACGCCTTGGAGGCCCCTGCTCCGAACACGAGGTTGGCGCCTCCGGCAGCGATGAGCGCGGGCGCGAGGTCGCGCACTGCGCCCATGAAGCCCGTCACGGCAGGCATGGCTCCCTGCACTATGCCGTTGATCGTGCCGAACGCATCGTTGATGTCGCCTTTCATCGTCGAGAAAAACCCGGCGATGTTGTCCTTGCCTATGGCATCGAGCGTTCCCGCGAGCCCGCGCGTGATGGCGGTCCCCATGTTGGCCATGGACGTCGCCACGCCGCCGGTGGCCTGCTCGGCCTGGCTGCGGAAGCTCGCGAATCCCTCGCCGCCCTCGGTATCGAGCCGGATGATGGCATCGAGCATCTGGTCCATCGTGAACAGCGGGTCACCGTCACCTGGCTTCATGCCGCCGCCGAGCGCGCGGTACAGGTCGTTCGCGTTAGCCGTCGGCCCCAGCATGGATTTGGCCAGCTGGTCCATCTGCCCGGGCATCGCCGTGGTGAGCGACCTCCAGTCCTGCATCTCGGGCTTGCCCTTGGAGAGGATCTGGCGGAACTGCTCCATGGCGGAGTTGACGAGCTGCTGGTTCGATCCTGATGCGAGCAGCATGTCGTTGAGCGCAAGCGCGCCGTCTGTCGCCTTCGTCAGGTCGTTGGTGTTGACCACCAGCCCCTGGGTCAGCGACACCATGGAATCCAATGCTGTCGGGAGCCCCTGCAACCGGTCGTTCATCTTGCCTATGGATGCCTCGGCGGCCTCCGCGCCGTACCCCAGCGACTCCATGACCTTCGGATAGTTGTTGAGCGTGTCGAAGCGGCTGATGGCGGCATCGACATGGCTTGAGACGGAGCTCATCGCCTTCGATGTCACGGCGGCGAAGGCACCGGCGACCGCACCGCTCTTCACGATGCCGCTGCTGTACCTGCTACCGACCTGCGCGCCTATGGACTCGGCATCAACTTTAGAGAACGCGCTCTTCACGGAGGCATCGAGCCCTGTGAGCTTCGGGACGACGGTGAGCGTCGCCTTGCCTATCTCGGCCATGGGCTACACCTCCTCCCACTCCGTCGATTCGAGCTTCCGCTTCGTCCTGGCGGCCCGCACCGCTGCCTTGCGCCTCTCCTCTTCCTGCGCGAGGGATAGGAGGGCGCTTCTGGCCAGGCTGCCTGCGGGGAGCGTCGCCGCAAGGTCGAGCGCCTCATCCACTTCGACGTCCTCGAAGCGGACGTGGTAGAAGCGCCTGAAATCGTGGCGGAGCTCCCGCAGGCATGCCTCCTCCAGCGAGGCGAGCCTCAGAAGTTTTTTAGTTCGGGGGATGTGGCCACCTTGACGAACGCAAGGCCCATGGCCTCGACGTCAACCGTCCCGTCGGCGTCGGTGCACGCCTCGATGAGGATGGCGAATTGCTCCGCTCCTAAAAGCAGCTCCATCGCCGCGGCCATGGTCTCGTCGTCCTTCGCGACGGAAAGCGCATCCGCCACCCGCTGGTCGTGTCCGCGTTTGACCGGTATCTCGAAGTCGATGCCCAGCGCCCGCACCGTCACCGCGCGCTCGCGGCGGCCCTCGATCAGCCGGATCTTCGCTGCGGCATCGGGCGCGCCCTTAGCCGACAGTCCCAGAGCCGATGCGTACTCGTCGAGCTCGCTTTCGCTCATGCGCTTCAGAAACTCGGTATTCATCTCTACGCCTCCGTGGGCTTGGCGCGGTAGATGTCGAATGCGCGGTCCCCGTCCTTGATGGCGGTGAACTGCATCCCGTACACCATCAGGTCGCCCTTCTTGTGGGGCACATCGTCGAAGCTGTCGATGGAAGCCTTGGGGATGACGGTGCGGCGCAGATAGCCGTTGGATTCCAGCTCATCGAAGACGAGGGGAACCTGCATGCCCATATCATCCAGGGCCTTGATGTGGGATACGATGCCGTCAGTGTCCGTCTCCACCGCGCTCTTCCCATAACGCAGCTTGGCGACGGATGGGCGGTTCACCTCGATGAACTCCGCCTTGAAGGTGTTCTCGGTCGAGGATATCTGGGACAGCACCACAGAGCCGTGCCATCCCTTGAACTTCGTGGAGTCCACGGATTTCGATGCGGTGAAGCCGTTCTCGGACAGCTCGCCCAAGGACTCCCATCCGCTCAATGTGCCCATCTTCGTGGTCGCGGATGTCGGCAGGGTGGGGCTGTCGCCGAAGTTCGTCCAGCAGCACCCGCCCTCGGTCGGTTGCCCGACGGTCACCAGCTCGGGGTCTATATCCTTCGTGGTCGTCGGGGTCGTTTGCTCATCAGTCATATCTTGCCTCCTTATAAGGCTCGTAAGTCGTTATCGTGTACGAGAGGTACCAGCGGGGTCGCTTGGTGTCGGGGTCAGGTTGCGAGTACATGGCCTCCTGCTCGACGAGCGCGTAGCCGTCGGAGAACCGCAGGGCCTCCATGAAGTCGGCTACATCATCGGCAAGCCCCTGGGCTTCGGCCTCGCTTTTGCCCCATGCGCATATGCCGATGCCGGGGCGGTCGCGCAGGCCGTCCAGCCTGCGGCCGCCCTCGCGGCGCACGGTGATGAGCCGGGGCGGCATCGGGTCGGGCGGACACGGCAGCACATCGGTGCCCGGGAACGCCACCCTCATCCTCTCCATGAGGTCTGCTTGCACGTTGAGCATGGATGCCTCCTAATGGTTCACGCCGGAGAGCGTGTGATGCGTCGCTTCGTGGTTGTGCGCCTCCGGCCCTGACGTGCTCACGCCGCCCACGGCCGTGCCGGAAAGGATGCGGGTGTATGCCTCGTACGGGTCCTTTGAGAGCGCGTGGCGCGCTGTCGCCCGGGCCCTCGCGTTCGCCTCTCCGGCCTTCGCGAGCGATGCCTCCATGAGCGCATCCTGCATCCCCTTCGATTTGAAGACCTCGCGGACCCCCGCAAGGTTCAGCCTGAAATCCACGTCAGCCATCGCGCCTCCCTATGTCTGCCAAGAGGTTCCACGCCGTGGGGCACGGGCGCACCACGTCCGGGTCTCCGATCACGCCGAGGGCCGCATCTGGGTCGTCCGCATCCATCCCGCGGTCGATGAGCGCCACGCGCGCATGGCGCAGCTCAACGCCCGCGCCCTTCGGGAACGCGAGCCGATAGCCGGCGGCCACTCCCTCCGGACGCTCGGCGGTCGCCTCATCCGAAGCGGCGAGCGGGCGCACGAGCACGTTTCCCACCACCTGGGACTCCCACTGGTAGACGGGCTCGCCCATCACGTCGGTGCCCTTCGCGATTCGCGTGAGCACCGCCACGCGCTCGCCCTTCATCGAGCGCCCCCATAGCTCGGCAGGATGGTGCCGATGCGCTGCGAGCCGGAAAGCGAGCGCGCGAGCGCCTTGAGCGAATCCCGGTCGAAGTACGCCGTCCCAGATGGGTTCGCCAGCGTGTAACTGGATGAGAACCCATTGGCGGAGAAGCTCGTGGACTGAACGCCGGCCACATCCTCCACGCCTTCGATGGCGGGTGCGACAAGCGCCTTGCGGGCGGCATCGGTCACCAGGAGGCGCGCGAGCGCCCCCTGGTCGTCGGTGAGCTTTCTGTCAGGGTCGATGCCGAGCTTCAGCCTGAGCTTGGCGGACTGCGCCTCGAGCGCGGATGCCACGCGGGCGTCGGGGGTCGCATCGTCGCCGGTGTCCAGGCGGTACTCCTCGAGCGTCGCGTAGGCGGACATGCTAGACCCCCTTTTTGGCGAACGGGCCCTTAGGCTTCCTCGCGTCCTCTTCGGGGGTCGAGACGAACCCGCCTTTGGCGAGCTCCGCGGCGCGCTCATCGGGCAGCTCAACCGTATCGCCTTCCAGCACGTAGCGGCCGGTGATGCGGTCGCGATATGCCTTCTTGACCTTGGCGATCATCTAGACCGCCGCCTTGATGGCTGCCAGGATATCGGCCTTGGTGGTCTTACCGGTGATGTCGATGGAGTGGGCTGCGGCGTAGGCCTTCAGCTCGTCGACGGTCATTTCATCGAGCGCCTTGGTCAGGGTGGCCTTCACGATGAAGTCCTTGTTCTCGGGGAACAGCAGCATGCCGTTGAGCACGTGGGTCTCAACCGACACGTGGTCGTAGGCGGGCGTGTGCGCGACGCCGATCAGACCGTCGGATTGCGTGGCATAGGACAGGCCGGCGGAGCCGAGGCTCGAGAAGTCCAGGGCGAAGATGTGGATGTTCTCCATCGGGGTCGTGAAGGTGGTGCCAGCCTCGACCTGGTTGGTGATGAACACGTTCTTCACACCGAGGAAGTCCTCCACATAGGTCATGCCGTAGAGCGTCTGGGTGGTGATGGAGGCGTTTGCCAGGTAGGCCGCCGTGTCCTGGCGGTTCACGAAGTGCGCGAAGTCAGAGGTCGCCTCACCGGCATCCTCGAGCGTATCCTGGAGCGCGGCCTCGCCATAGGCGAGGGAGGACTGCACGCCGGTGACGACCGCCTTATCGTCAACCGTACCGGTACCGGTCTTCAGGAACTCGAAGAAGCGGTTCATAGTGGCGATGCGCGTGTGCGAGAGCATCTTCTTATCGGTGCCCAGGACGGCCGGAACGTAGCCGGACTTGAGGATTGCCTGGGCCGTGGTGCGCTTGCGGTAGGGCATGACGTCCACAGTGCCCACGGGCTCCTTTGCTACGTTGTATTTGGAGAGCGCCACCTCATCGCCCTCGACGTAGGCGGCTCCGGACGAGGCGGAGCTGTCCTGGTTCTTAGCATCGTTCAAGGTGCCGGTGATCTTAATCATCTCGAGCGTCTGGCCCGCGTGCATAACCTCGGGCTTGAAGATGCCCAAGATCTCGGCCAGACGGTCGTACTCGCCCTGGAAATTCGCGATGAATTCCTGGTCGAGCGCCGCGTTGATCGCGGTGGAATCGGAAGTGTTGGCTGTTGCTGCCATGCTGTCTCCTTACTGTTGTGACTTGATCTGCTCGACCCGTGCGGCGATGCGCGCCTCCGGGTCCTTGATTGCGCTCGGGTCTGGGGCGGGCTTGCCCCCGGGCGCCGAGCCGCCCTTGTCCTGCGGGAACTGCGGTCCGCTCGCCTTCGCGAACTCGATGAGCGCATCTGCGCACGCCTCGAGCTCCTCTGGCGTGTCGCCGTGCAGGAGGCTCGCGGGAACCCCTTTCGCCTGAGCAATCGTCGCAACGGCCCTCATGCGCTCTATCTGCTCGTCTTTGAGCGCAAGCTGAGCCTTGGCGTCCTCCTCGGCGGCCTCAAGGGCCTCCTTGCTCTTCTTCGCGCGCTCCTCCCACTTACGGGCCTGCGCTTTCCAGTCGACTTCTTTGCCTTGCGGCTCTGCTGCTCCTTGCGGTGCTGGCATCGGCGGCTCTGGCGCAGCGGGAGGCTCGGGAGGCTGCGATGCTCCTGCCGGTTCCTGCGGCTCTGCTGGTTCCTGAGGTTCTTGCGGGTCAATCGGTTCGATCTGTGCCATAGCTGGCTCCTTTCTGCACCATGCGGCGCATCCTTTCCCCATGCGGGGCTTGTCTTGCCCGTTTCCGGGCATGAAAAAAGCGCCCCGTGCGGGACGCTTGATTCCGAATTGATGACGCTCTCGTGGATATGCGGTTGACGTGCTATGATGCACTCGAAAGCGGATTCCTACCGGGCTTAGGTTGACCGGTGTCTGGGCCGCTTTCCTGCTTCAGGACGCCTGGCGAAAAACGCCCGCCGACGACAGGGGATCAGCATGCATCGCAGGTCATCCCTGAAGCCTCGATTGGGTAACATGTCTTTGGATTTGCACCTGACATGCTATAATTCCTATTGAGGCGGCTGTCCCCACTACTACTAGGTGGCTTGACGGCCGTCTCCTATATATCCAGAAGCCTTCCGTCTTTGAGAAGCAGTGTCAGCCTGGGTATCTTCTTATGGTGCCTTATCTCGTTTCTGGCTGCTTCGATTAGCTCAGCATCGCCTATATGCAGGGAGTCGGTATTGTCGACAATCAATCGTCTCAACCCACGCTTTGTCTCTGCATTCGACATATGATTCATCAAGGCACCTAGCGCGTTTTGGGTAGATATAATTGCCTTGATTTCGATACCATTTTCAAGATCAGGAAGACCGATGCGCTGCTTCTTCCCGTTTACGGAAATAGTCTTGTAATCTTGAATGAAGCAGCATGCAAAGCCGTGATTGGCAAGTCTCCTAGCCGTATCAAGCTCATGTTGTTTCGTCCTTTTCATCACGTTGTCACTGGCGAAGCGTGGTATTGGCGATGCCCCGGAAGCAAGCCAATCCTTGTCGCGCAGGTTCATCTCGGCAATGGTGCAGTCGCGCATGAACACGCTCTTGGCGCTCATGCCCTTTCGCTTGTACTTCGCCTGTTCCTTGGCGCTCATGGACTTCCATTCGGCTTCAGCCGAATCGCGTATGGTGCCCTCGCATTGCCTATAGCGCTCGTACATGCCGTCTGGGTCGTAGCCTTCGAGCTTCGGGTTCTCCACGTCGAAGTCGACCACGGGGATGCACCTGCAGCTGGGGTGGCGCGTGTTCGATACGGTCTGCTTCGACGAGTAATCGAACCCGCGCGAGCCGATCATTTTGCACCATCCGCATGCCCCTGCGCTCGGTACGAGCGCCCACTTGGGTTTAGCCGGGTCATCTCGGGCGTTCTGCCAGATGGTCTCGTCCGCGCGTCTCATCACCTGCTTCACGCCCCTGTTCGACAGCGACTTGAGCATGCTGTCGATGCTGGTGGATACATCGGCTGCTTCGCGGACGTCACTCGCGAGGATGCCGCGGTCCGCTGGCTCCCGCGCGGTCGGGACGTACGGCTCGCGCACCTGCGAGGCGGTGCGCATCTCCGAATAGAACTCCATGGCGCAGGCTGCGGCATAGGCCCCGTACTCCTCGACCAGCCGCGGATAGGCGTCCTTCAGGTACGACACAGCCTTGTCCCAACTGGCCCCTCCTATCTCCGATGAGAGCGACTCGATGGCCGCCTGGGCCATGTCGGCGTTGGCTCCGAGCGCAAGCGAGTACGCATCGAAGAGGCCCCTATCTATCATCTTCGCCGCCCTCCTGTGCGCCGGCCTTGGCCTGCGCGAGCGACTTCGCGATGGAGTTGAGCGAGGCGATGGCCCCGTTCTGCCGCTTCTCGCGCTCAAGGCGCTCGATCTTCTCCTGCGAGAGTCCTATCTGTTCGTAGTACAGGCGCGTGCCAACGATGGACGGGTCGACCGATCCGAGCTTCGTCCAGGCGTCTGCCCTCGCCGAGATCGTCGGCATCGACGGGTCGCGCCATACGACCTGGGGCATCTTGTCGACATGCTCTCCGGCTACCTGGAGCATCATCGCGCCGATGCTCGCGAGCGGGTCTGAGTACTGGCGGTTCATGGTCTCCACCGCGAGCACAAGCGGGTCGTTGGCGGCGTTCAGGGCGTCAGAGGACGTGTAGTTGCTCGACAGCACCCCCAGCTGCGCCAGAGGAACGTTGGTGGCGCCGCTGAAGCGCTGCGCGTCGTTCTCGAAGACCACCGTGAAATTCTCGGCGCTCGAAGGATGGAACTCCCCAACGGTCGGGATGTTGCCATCCTCGTCGCGCGTTATGGCCAGGATCGCCCCGAGGTAGGCGAGCACCTTCTTCCGCTCGTCGGGAACGTAGTTCTGCGGGTCCACTTCCTCCTCGCCGCCATCCTCGTCGCCCTCGTCCACCTTAGTGGAGAACAGGTCGCTCGCCGCGCCCAGGATGTATCGTTGCGGGAACGTGAAGAACTCCGCTCCCACCTCCATGCGCAGCACGTCGCGCATCGCCTTGTCGACGATGCCGAGGATCTCCGGCGTCAGCAGCGAGTGGCCAAGCGGCCGGTCGAGGTCGGCGTCGTAGGCGAGCACCTCCATCATGGGGCGCCCGAGGGGGTTCTCCTCAGGTTCGCAGTCCCACTTGCCGTCCGAGCCGAGCTTGATGGTGAGCACGGCTTCCGGGAAGTGCGCGGTGTACCGGATGGCATTCCCGCGGTCGTCCACGTCGTTGAGCACGATGCCGCAGCCTATGCGCTCATCATCCTTGTCCCAGAGCACCGCGCCCTGGTTGGCAGAGGTCGCGCGCACCTTCGCCGCGGGCTGCCCGTCCCGGCCGCGCATCACCGTGAGGATGGCCGGGCCGTGCACGAGCGACGAGGCCGTGGCCCTCTGCACCAGTGAGCGCATGCGGTTCTCGGTTACCAGGCGCGAGAGCACGCCGTTCTCGGCGCCGTCGAAGGAGTAGCCGTCGAACATGGAGCGCACGGCCATCGCATCGACCGCCTTCTTGCACCAACCGACCACGCAGTTCACGCTCAGGAGGTCCTTCGGTATCGATATGCCGAGGTCTTTGAGCTCGTTCTTCATGTTGTAATAGGCGGACAGCCGCCGGTTGCGTGCGCGCACGGCGTCCCAAGTCTCGAACAGGCCAACCAGCCGCTCCCGGTAATCCTCGGGCATGTCCTTCTCGGATGGCCTTCCAAGCGTGCCCTTGCCATATGTGCTCGCGTTCATCACAGCAGCCTCTGCTTTCTCTTGGGGTTCCGTTTGGTCGTCTTGATCGCCCAGACCGCAAGCGCTGCGGCATCCATGGGCGTCGGATCGTGCAGCTCGTCGGTTCCGAATCCGAACCCCCCGCGGTTTCCTATCGGCCGCTTCACCACGGCGAGCGCCGAGCTGTCGAACGGGTCGCATGACGTGTGGACCACCGATCCGTTCTCGAGGGCGTCGATGAGCCCTTGCGCCGCGGATATGACGTCTGCCGTCTTGGGGCGCATGATGTATCCCTTCGGGCTCTTGAGGTCTGCCATGTTCGTGCAGAGCGCATCGGTGCCCGCCAGCCCGTCCACGCCGATGGCGCAGGTGTCGCTCCGCCGGCCGTGCAGCGCCTCGGCGAGCGCCTTGGTGCCCCCCTCGGTGGTGCCGAGCTCCACGAGCTCGATCGCTATCCTCCGCTTTGAGTCCATCTTCGCGCCGACGAGGGCGTATACCGTGTCATCGGGGCTGAACTTCAGCCCGAACGCCTTCTTGCGCCCGTACTTGTCGCCGATCGCCTCTATCTCGCTCCTATCCCAGAGATCGGGGCTCACCAGCTTCGCTGATCGCGTGACGGGCTGCCACCAGCCGAGCCTCTCCCGCGCGAACCCGTCTGGAGATGCGCCGGACAGCTCGTCTGCGGTCGCGTCCTCATCGAGCAGGTAACCCATGGAGGGGTTCGTGGCGTACCACCTGTCGCGGTCGGTCACGTCGCCGACCTCCTCCACGCTCCACTCGTGCCAGCACGTGCGCGGGGAGGCGCCGGCGATCGCCTTCGCCCGCACGCGCGCGAACACCTCGCCGGGAGTGGTCGGCCCGGGCGGGGTTCCGGTGTATATGGTCTGGCGGTCGCCCGAAGCCGATGCGGCTAGCGTGTACTTGATGGCCTCGTACTGCTCGTCGGTGAGCTCCTGGGCCTCATCGAACACCACCAGCGTGATGTCGTCGAAGCCACGGGCAGTGCCGCGCCCGCGAGACACGTACTCGATGTAACCGCCGTTCTTGAGGTAGATCGCCTCCTCGCCGTTGGTGTAGCGGATGTTCTCAACGAGTGCGGCCGCCTCGGGGTTGCGCCTCTCGTCGGTGAAGTAGCGCACCAGGCGGCGAAACGACGATTTGGCCGTGCGCACGCGATGTGCGGTGTGGAGCACATGCCCCCCGCATACCAGGAGCTCGTAGAGCTCGCGCGCCTCTAAGACGACGTTCTTCCCGTTCTGGCGAGGGAGCGCAAGCCCGCAGGTCGAGTAGGTGAACCTGTCGCTCTCGTCACGGGCGAGCCATGCCGCGAGCGGCACGTGCTGCCAAGGGAACAGCTCCATCCCGTTCATGGCCATGAGCTCGGCTGCGACGTCTGACTCCGTATAGGGGATGCCCGAAGGCTCAACCCTGATTCGCGGCTCTTGCGCGCCTCTGCGCGCGGTCGCAACTGAAGACGGTGATTCGGCCCGGCTTCCCTCCATCGGCTGCCTCCCCTCGCGCCTCATCGTTTATGCCCAGTTGCTTGTTGAGCGCGCGTATCTCCGCGCTCGCCTGCTTCATCAGAGCGACTTGAGGGAAGGGCTTTATGTCGCCGTTTTCGTTCTCGTAGACGAGCTGGAGCTCGCCGGCGGCCTCCATGTCATCCATGGCCGTATCCATCACCTGGTACCACTGCACCAGAAGGGTGAGGGCGGGGATATTGGCCGCCGTGAAATTGCGCCCCTCAACGATCTCGTCCCATTTGGCGGACTTGTAAGGGCTGCGCGCGACCGATGCCGGCTTCTCGAGCGCCATGGCGTCACCTCTTCCGAGCATGAAAAAAGCCGCCTCAAAAGAGACGGCTCGCTAGTTGACTTATAAGTTAATCGCTGCGTTCTGTTAGGCAATCCCGAGCAACCGGGCGCAGGCCGAGACGGCGAGCTGCTTGATGATGGAGAACGGGGCATCCACTGCCATCTGAGCCATTTGCATCTTCACCTCTTGCCATACGTTGCCGTTGGATGTCGCCGAGAGGAAGTCGTTTCCCTCCCATGTGAGGCGCGTCGCCCGGGCGTTGCAGTACTTGCCCGAACCATTCCTTTGCACCGATGCGCTCATGAGCCCAGCCTCGGCCATTATCTCGAAGTGATAGGCCACCAGCTGGAAGCTGCGCTCGTCGTTCACGAAAGCGCGCGCGTCCATGGCGCCTTCAGCGTCAGCTACGCCGGACAGGATGTCGCGCACCAGATCCATGTCGCGTCTCATGGATTCCCCCTATCAAAAAGAAAGCCGCCCCGAAGGGCGGCGGTCGCAAACGGCCACGATCTGAACGTGGGCTTCCTCTATCAAGGCGTGCTCCATTACTACACTACCGCTTGCCCTTGAAATTATCCCAAATCCTGGCAACGCGTTCAACCATGGAGCGTTCCCTCGTTGTCAGATTGGCATATCCTTTTGCAGAATCTCCCTCATTGTGCTCATAGCCATGATGCACATGCGGGGAGATGCCGCCGTGCTTATGGGATAGGTCGATTTGCTTATTGCGTTTGCGCTCCCTGTCGAAGTAGACGATCTCGCGAATCGCTCCCCCGCTATCAACCCTCGCATAAACGCGCCCGTCGGTCATTGTCTCCATCAGGGTTTCAGCTTGGGGGCTGGTTTTCTCGACGAATTTGATGTTCCCTGACTGGTAGAGCGTGCGGTATTGGCTACCATACGGATTCCCGAATTTGCTCGTTCCGCTCGAAGCGCCCCTACCGCCCATATTAGAAACCACCGGAATTCCTCATGAAGCTCATTGTTGGATTCACCGCATCGACAACGATTTGGGAGTACTTCCTTCTAATGCGTGAGTGCTCCTTGCCTCTGCTTCTCTCCGTTATGCGCACGCTCTCCTTGCCGACGTTTTCGACTTTCGTCACTCGAGCCGTTTCGCCATAGTTATACATGATGTGATCACCGACCTTGACATTCTTGGCACTTACAGAATTCATTACGCCAATGCCTTGAAGTTCCACGGTTCCGTCGGCGCGCCTTCCGGCTTTGCTGCCGACCGCGCTCATGCTACTGGATCCCCTACCGCCCATCTTTACCTCCAAACGCCGTGTTCGCCTTGTATTCCACGACCTCGGCTGCGCCGAAGTCGAAATCCACCGGGCTGCCGTAGAGCAGCACCCGCTTCGGCCGAAGCCGCTTCATGGCCGCCGTCATGCCTGACCGCCATGTCTCGATCGCCGAATCGTCCCCTTTGACGCCGACAGTGGACACCGCAACCGTCGAGCGCTTCGGCAGCCCATCGAAGCAGAAACCGTAGGAGCGCTCATCACTCCACGAGAGCGTAGGGATGACTTTCACGCCATTACGCTGCCAATAGTTGCCAAGCGCTCTGCGCCGGTACTCATTCCACTGCTGCATGGGCAGCGGCATATC
Source organism: uncultured Eggerthellaceae bacterium (assembly GCA_964553375.1). Taxonomy (GTDB): domain Bacteria; phylum Actinomycetota; class Coriobacteriia; order Coriobacteriales; family Eggerthellaceae; genus UBA9715. Next base: position 20,300 of record CAZKKN010000023.1, read on the forward strand.
CATGTACATCGAGAAGTCGGGCGTGAGGGCAGCCTCGAAAGACCGCACCAGGTCGAGGTACTTCACCGGCGAGTTCCAGAGCCGCTCGAACTGGTAATCGTCGATGAAGAAGTGCAGCGTGCGGTCGTATCTGTCGGACGTCTTAGCGTAGTTGAAGGGGAGTAGCTCCGTCGGCGCGAAGTCAACCGGATCGAGCACCGGCATGTCGTGGCGGCCTGCGCAATGCGAGGCGTTCGCGATCTGCAGGTTGTAATGGCCGTCGGTCTTCAGCCGCTCGGCCCCGTAGGGCTTGAGCTTGCTCTTGAAGTCGAAGCCGAACCGGGACATATCCACGCCCTTGCCGGCGAGGCGGCGCACCTCCTCGCGTGTGAGCGCCCGGTTCCACTTGCCTGATTGGCCGGTGCGGTTGTCTGCCAGACGGAAGGCCATCACCTCTTCCTCGGTCATGTCCTCGCACCACTCTATGTTCTCGTCGGGCAGCTCCTCCCATCCGAGCGACCTACACGCGGCGATGCGATGATGGCCCGAGATTATTACCGGATCGTCTCTTTTCCAGAGCTTGATCCGCCCGCGGAAACCATAGTTTTTGATGCTCTCGGCGATCGCCGGGATGCCCTCGGAATTGTCCCAAGCGTTGCGCTCGTAGGGCACCATTTCCGAAATCCTCAAGATTCCTCCTCTGAACTGGCGTAACGTGCGAAAAAATCACGCGGGGGTATTACGGCCCTGGTGCGCGGGGAGGGCCTCCACATTCCATAAAAAGACCCCCCTGGGGCTTGCCTGGATCACAGCCGCCGAAAGACCTCCGTTACCAATCCGTCGTATGCCTCACCGTCCCTTTGAAGGTCAGCATGCTTTTGTTCTTGGCGGCACGCTTTGCGAGCGCGACGAATCCTTCCGGCGTGTCGTAAGCTGCGGCCGCTTGCACCTTGGAGCGGATGGCATCCACGAACGCCTCGCTCCTGTCCCCACGCCAGTTGTTGCAGCATCTGTGGGACGCGCGGACGTTGCCGCGGTCGAGGGCGCTTCCGCCTTTCGAGACGGGAGTTATCTCGTCTGCCTCACAAGCGCATGGCTCACCGGCCTTGATGCTCGAGTCTATCGGGAGCTGGCATATCCAGCACGGCTCGCCCGACGCCTTGACGGCGGCGAGCAGCTTGCTACGGCGATGCCCGTTGGCCCGCCTGGGGTTGCTAGCCCCTGCCATCGAGCGGGCTTTCCGCGTTGGCCATGCACTCGGTGAGGTCGGCGCCTAGTGATGCCTGCACCCCCCTGGGTATGCGGTCCGCCTGTACCTTCGGCAGCGGCACCCCCAGGCATCGCAGGGTGGCGCGGGCGATGAGCTTATACGGCTTATGCGCCCACCGCCTGGCTTGGTATACGATGTAATCTATAGGAACCATGCGCACCCTCCTTAAGAATGAAAAAGCCGCCCGATTGGGCGGCTCTCCGATAGTCCGTGCATTTCGTTATGATTAGCTTTGCTTTATGAGCGGTCCTCACTCATGTTCCGGCAGTTTCTCAAGCTCTTCCTCCTCGGCCCAATAGAACCAATCTGGATCATATTGATCTTCGGCTTCAAACCCATATATTGGTCCGTGATACTCTGGGGTGCCGACAGGCCCTTCATCTATGTCGATCACGAATCCGGGTTTGCCAGATGGCTTGTGCAAAACCCTATCGAACAACTCGTACATCAGAAGTCATCTCGCTTTCCCCTGTAAGGCCGAACTGTTGAAAGCTTGGGTATAGTTGAGCCTTTGTCGACCACCCATCCAACAACTACCTTTGCGCGTCTGTTGATACCTATCTCGATGTTGGCCTGTATGTGTACGCGACCATAATCGTTCGGCTCAGATGCCCTCACTCGAGCCGTTTTCATTGCCTCGCGAATATCTGACTGGAACCGCGCCTGGTTCTTCATATTGTACCCAAGCGAAGCGAAGAACTTTTGCTTGCCTTTTGACTTCTTGGGATTCAGAAGGTAATCGCTAACGCGCGCTCGCTGGATGACTGCCTTGTTCAGATTCGGCATCCTTGCCGCCGTGTACGACCATGCGCCTCTTCCGCCCATTACTCCTCTATTCGCGTCAATACCAGAATAGCTGAAAAAGTGTATGAAAATGTATTAACTATTCAGGCGCAGCATTCGGGATGGTATACCTTCTGTATTCCTCTGGCATCATCGTGTACAGCTCGACGTATCCGATGGCCGCCAGGTAGCCTCGCACATGCTGCACACTGTAACCAAGCTTCCTCGCCACCTCACTCCAGGTCATCCTCTCGACGTAATGGAGCCAGAGGCAGTATCGCTCTGGCTCACTTGCCGGGCACATCGACGCCGCGACGGCTATCGCCTCGGCGCTCTCGGCCGCTGCCGTGGCCCATTTCGCCTCCAGCTCGTGGATCCTCGCCAGCTTGTCGGCCATGTCCTCGGCCATCCCGCCGGCAACGTGCTCCCCCTGGGTCATCCCCAGCCCCTCCAAGCGCTCGCGCAGCGAGTCTATGCGCCATTCGAGGTCGGCCATCACTGAGCGGCGAACCCTGATGTCCTCGAGGTATGCGACGACGCAATGGCGCATCGTCTCCGGGCTGTGCTCCATCGAGCCTCCTTGGTAGTGTTACCAATCATCTATCAAGTAACACTACCAAGGAACCCGAGCGGCGGTCAAGCCATCAAAGAACACGCTACTTCGCTGTATAATCGGCGATTACTTCGTGCTTTGATTTGCCGTAGGCGAAAGCGATCACATCGAGCATTGCGTCTGTTTTATCGGTTTGTTTGAAGAGCAAAAACAAGGCTTTTTTCGCATCAAAATCTCCTAAAGAGGCGACAGCATCCTTGAAGCAGTTGGTGACGTATAGCAGCGCCTCCTCGTAACTCGCCGTCAATTCCGTCCGTTTGTCGCTTTCGTTCATGTCGAGCTCATCGAATATCGCCATGTCTCATTCCTTTCTTCCCAAAGAATTACTTGTTCTTTGCCGCGGCGCACGCGCCCGGCTGTGATTCCCGAGGTCGCGGCGCTTACCGGGCAGGCCGGGCCGGGCCGCCTCTCGTCATCGTTTTGGCACGGGTCAGAACGCCGGGGTGTTCAGCTCCTCAACCCGCCATCTCCCCAATCCGAACGGATTACCGCTCCTCGCTGCTTTGTATATCGTCACGACGGATACCCCGGCGCGAGAGGCGATCTGCGGGGCCTTGCCCGAGGTGATATGGATCCATTCGCCATCTTCAGCCTCATAAAGGCGGAAGCGCCTAGCGCGCCCGCTTCGACCGTCGCATCGCGCTGTGCTATGCGCTTCGGGGAGAGGTGCCGGCATCGCGCGCGGCAGCCTCGTCCTATTGGCCCCCAGATCGACCTTGCGCTCCGCGGCGATGTCTACGAGATAGCCGGCGGCGCGCCTGAGCTCCTCGGCTTCGGCGGCATCGTCCCCGCAAGCATGGGACGCTTCGGCGCGGTCTATGGTGAGACGCAAGCGGTCATACCCGCTCGGCGCGATCCATGCCTTCGTGCTGCAATCGCTCATGATGCTATCTCCTTCAACGGTTTGCTCTTCATCTGTCCGAGCACGTTTTCCATGGCGCAGAGGCGCTCCCAGTACTTCGGTAGATGATCGTGGATCGCTCTCAGCTCCTTCTTGTTCTTGTTGCGGCAGCACCAGCACGACACCCTGTCCAGCACGTCGTAGAGCATCACACCGTCCTGCTCCCAGAAAAATCCATTGTCATTGCAATATTCGAGGCAATCTGCTTCGGTCATACACCAGAGCGCAAGCGGATGACGCTTAAAGTGTTCTATCTCTTTTTCTAAACGATTCTTTTCATCGGCGGCGATGCCGACGTAGACGATCGCGTCACGATCTTTCGCGTACTTGTCGAGCGCGCGATTCTTCTCACTTGTTCCCCAACGACATGATCCACCACACCATCCGTAGCCATAATGGATGCCATCTGGCAACATCCCTGCTTTCGCAAAAGCCACGTTCATGGGGTTTGGTTTCTTCTGCGGCTCTTTCTCGTTGACTGGCCGGCAGAACATCGTCCACCACATAGGATTCTTCGGATGAAGCTCTGTATAGAGGATATGATGCTCATCAAGTAATGGGAGCACTCTGTCCCGCATGTCGTAGATCGCCGGGAACTCCATGCCCGTGTCGAAGAACACGACCTGGTTTAGGGGCGAGCCTTCCTCTATCAGCTTCAGCAGCATGGCGAGGCTGTCCTTGCCCCATGAGACGGAGGCGATGTGCCAGCTCATGATTCCCTCCGTTCCGCCCATGCGCAGAAGCCATCAGGTTCAACCAGCGCGTTGTACTCGAAGCCAAACCTATCAACCAGCCTAAAATGTTTGCAAGATAAGATTCCGCTGTCCTTTTCGGTCATGTTGCCGCAATCCCTGCACCTTATGATTTCCTCGCCAGGCCCGCGCACCGTGAACACCTCATGCCTGCGCTTGCCAGCTTCGAAGCAGGTTTGCTGGATTGAATGCAATACATCGTCTCTTATGATGTGCTCGGTCATTCGATCACCACCTTCGCCCTGCAGTGACAGCACCATTCGGGTTTCGCCTTAAATGGAACCCATGTGTGCCCTAAGCATGTCTGGCATTCGTATTCATCGGCGTACTTCTCACGCTTGATTAGCTTCATCAGGCAAGTCCGCTCATGGCGGGTGTTCCACCACTCGGCGGCTTTACGTTCGCTGTAAAAACCTGAAAACATCGGTCCTGCTGCACCGCAAGAACAAAGCGCCCATGATTCATGCAATTCGGTAACGATTCTCGGAATATGCGATTCGCCAGGCTTTTGCCACGGGCATGGCTTCAGATCCGTCATTCGCTATCACCTCTCAGGTCACGTCCTATCCACAAACAGCAGTAACGATTGGCAAACATGTATTTCTCAGCGTTCTTTGTGTAGCCCGTAGATTCATCTAATCGACCGATACATCTGTCAGTTCCAAAAATAGTGCAGTAATAGTTGGTCACCCAAGGCGCATTTCCGCATCTTGCTAGGAAATACTTGCAGTTCGGGCAGCATTCTTTCATCACGCATCACGCTCCTTTCGCCCCATGGCTATCGCCCAGCAGTCCCGATCAAGAAAACCGCAGCCGCGATAACGCACCCGACGAGCAACGCCAAAGGCTCGGAAAGCAGCAATGCGACGTATTCCCCGATTTCCATCACGCACCTCTCTCTATGAGGGCGGTGAGGCGCTTATGCACGTCCCACAGCTTCTCCTCGACCTCGTAGTCAAGGCCGTCCTTGTCCTCCAGGATGCTTTGGAAGCGTTCCATCGCCTTCGCGAGGCTGTCAGGTTCGCGGTGGGTTAGTTTTTCGCCTTGGCACCAGTCGGCACAGATGTTCCCGTCCCATAGCACGGTACAGTTACGTGCGCTCACCTTGTCGAACTTAGTCAGCCCCGGAACGGACTCGACGGTGCCATGCCTACCTCCACCTGTTGACCACACCGTATCCCCTACTTTGATCTCCACACCATCGGCATCGAGCACCTTGGAGGCCGGGCGCTTGAGAACGTCGCTCTCGCTGTCGTACCTGACCAGTCGCTCGTGATCCCAGCCTACGAACGATAGCATCCAGACGGTGCCTCTATTGGGATGAAATGATTGCATTACCCCCTTGTCGCACCCTCCGCCCTTGTAGTGCAGCTCCACCTCGTCGCCGAACTGCACCGGCTCCCCATCCTCGAAGCGCGGGCGCGGGATGTAGTATTTCTCGATCTCGTCGCCGAGCTTACTCATGAGAATTTTGACGCATTCGTCACATGTCAATCCCTTGCACCTTAGTGGTCCGATACCGATTACATGTGCGATCATTTCGCCCGTACAGCAAAGATCTGTTGTCTCCCGCAATCTCTCATGCAATAGCTTTTCCATGGTCGATCTCCTTATCTCGTCTTTCGATCCCCTGCCTTGAAACGAACCACCCGCAGACTTCCTCCGGGCGGTGCGGCGAGCCGTCCCCGATGCGCACCGCCTCGGTCGCCCCGAGGTGCGCGCAGCGCACGGCCCATCCATCCGCGTCCATGTCGCGGATCCTCTTCGCGCACAGCGCGCATATGCTGCGCCCCATCACGATGCCTCGCACATCTCGGCCAGGCGGCGGTAGACCCGCGCCTGGGCGCCGCGTTTGCCATAGCGCGAGATCCAGCTGTAAATCGTGTACCGGTTGAGTCCCAGCTGCTCGGCCCACTCGGTAACGGTCTTAGTGGTGCCGGCGAGCTCCATCCTCTGGCAGCTTGAGCGGTTGAGCGCATTCTCGCCCGCGGTGACCCACCGGCAATTGTCAGGTCGGTAATCGCCGTCGTTGTCAATCCGGTCGCACTGGAGGCCCTCGGCATATCCATGCTCAAGCGCCCAGGCCTGGAACGCCGCGAAGTCATGGCGCCACTCTTCGCAAACCGCGATGCCGCGTCCGCCGTAGCGGTCGTAGTCGCCCGCCTGAGGGTTATGGCATCTGCGCACCATCGTGTGCCAGATCCAGTAAATCCTCCTATCGGCGGCCATCATTCCGCCTCCAGCTCGCTCAGGCCGAAGCGGTCGAGGCGGATGAACTCCGCCACCACCATCTCGAACCGCGAATGGGTGTCATCCATCACATCGGGCAGGAATACCACGCAGTCGGCGCAGGAGAGCATGAACGAAAGCGATATCCTCATGGCGTGGTGGGGCTCCTCGCCATCGGCGATGATGTCATGGGGGATGACCACCTTGTCATTGGGCCACCGCTCCTTGACGGCGTTGCGCGCCCGCTCGAAGGCGCAGCGGTTGGCCTCGGGGCGCCTATAGCGCGGACCCACGATGTAGACGACCATCACAGCTCGCCGTCCTCATCGCCATCGTCCCCGTCATCGGCGCAGTTGGCCACGATGAGCTCGCAGAGCGCCGTCACCTCGGCCTCTGCCTCGCCCTGCTTGTACCCGTCGGCCTCAAGCGCGGCCATGACCTCCAGATGGTGCTCGAAGGGGCTGCTGCCGTGCCATCCCAACTCGCCGGTCGGCAGGCAGTCGATCTCGTCGTTGGTCATGTGATCGAATTCCACCCAGCAGGATGCCACGTTGTAAAGCGTGGGGATGATATCAAGGTTCGAGCCGTCGACGCCCGCGGCGGCGCAGAACTTCTCAGAATTGCCGAAGTATCTATTGCGCAGGCGCTTCTCCACGATGCGCCAGGTGTTGGGCAGCCCCTCCATGCCGGCCTCGCGATAGCGGTTCCAGATCCAGGCGATCCGCTCCTTGCGCGCGAGCGACTCGGCGCGGCGCAGTGCGTTTCGCGATGAGATCTCGGCCTGCTCCTCCTCGGTCACCTCGGCCGCCGGCGTATAGACCTCCCAGTGATCCCACCTCTCCTTGGGCCGCACCAGCACCATGCCGGCCTCGGCCCACTCAGCGCAGTTCTTGATTATCTGCTCGGCGACCGATCCCATGGCGAGGCTTCGCTCGCGCAGGGCGCCCCTCGGCGCCTTGTCGGCGACCTTGAGTCCCAGGGTCACCGCCGCATCCACGGCAGCCTCTATCTCCGACTGCTCCGCCTCGTGCTCCCGCCGGCGCTTTATGCCATCGAATACTCTTTCCCATTCGGGGGTGCCGTTCCACCCGTCGCCCTTGGCATCCATGACCGCGCGGTAGTCCTCCTCGTTGTCCGCCACCTCCTCGGCGGCGAGCAGCTGCTCTATCGACACCATGTCCACCTTGCCGCCGGTGCGCTCGCGGTGGCGCCTGAGCGTCTTGGCCACGGGCCTGCCCGCGGCCTTGTCGATCGTCTCCTCCGGCACGCCGAGCGCGAGCATCGTCTGGAAGTGCGCCCCCTTGTTCTCATCGCTCAGCTGCTCGCGCATGTCGGTGGCGAGCATGGCGATGGCGGCATCGGCCTCCGATGGGTCGTCGCAGAGGACGCACCAGCACTCCTCGGCCGTCTTGTGCTTCTTCATGGCGCGGTAGCGCCGCTCCCCATCGATGATGCGCACCACGTTGGCATCCCGGAAGGCGATGATGGGGGTCATGGGCTCGCCCGGGTTCATGGGGTTCAAATCGAACGAATCGGCGAGCTCCTTCAGGCCGTCGAACCTCGTCCTGGGATTGATCTCGTTTGCGCGGAGGTCCGCGACTTTGACGCGTGTGAGTTCCATCGTCTCCTCCTTGGTCCTGCTTCTCGGTTGAGTTATAGGTTGATTTATTTATTCCTTAATACGCGCGAGCGAATCGGTCTCATGGGCGCACTTGTCTAAGCCCTTGGCCTATCGGCTCTTTTTGGGCTTTGAGGCGATCCACTGAAGCTCGTCAGCGACCGCCGGGAAGGCCACATGATGCATCTCGTTCCACAGGGGGCCATCGATCTCGCCTAACGCCGCCAGGCTTTCGCAGAATCCGGCTAGGTTCTCGGGTTTCATCTCGAGCTCCCGGCCGATCCGACGGAGCGTTGCGGTATCGGACATGTCCAACATCCCGCCTGCTTCGAAGCACATCTCCCGCAGGGCCATCCAGTGTGCGTAGGCCACGATTCCGTTCCCGCGCCGCCTGAGCTCCATCATCATCGGCGTATGCCTGGAGCCGACAGGCGTCGAGTAG
>CAZKKN010000024.1:0-12096 GCA_964553375.1 uncultured Eggerthellaceae bacterium
CCGCGAGGGTGGCCGCACCGTTGGCTCTGGCCGTGTGACCAAGATCATCAAATAACACGGGCTAAGCGAAGGCTTGAGGAATCGGAGCCCGCTGCAATACGCGGGCTCCGTTCATGAATTCATGGTGTACTGCTATCAAGCAAGGAACTGAAGGTAAAGAGGAGAATTATCCATGCGTACATTGGTCACCTTGGCGTGCACGGATTGCAAGCGCCGTAACTATACGACCAAGAAGAACAAGCAGAATAACCCGGATCGAATCGAGATGAAGAAATATTGCAAGTGGTGCGGTCACCACACTCTTCATCGCGAAACCCGATAAGATAGGGAAGAGGCAAGCAAAATAGGCCAGTAGTTCAATTGGTAGAGCGTCGGTCTCCAAAACCGAAAGTTGAGGGTTCAAGTCCTTCCTGGCCTGCCAGCTTGTTCACCCCGAGCAGCTTGTGTTCAATTTGCTGATGAGCAACTTGAAGTCAGGCTGCTTGTTTGACGTTTAAGCAGCGAGTACGAAACCTAGGGGATAGAATTCCATTATGGCCAAGAAGTCGAAGACCCAGCGAGCCAAGGCTCAAACCGCCAAGGCGAACCGTAAAGAGCGTCAGCAGCGCGAGGAAGTGGCTGCTGTCACCAAGGCGGAAGAGGCCCCGGCGGCCGAAGCGAAGGAGACCAAGGGCTTCCTGAAGAAGAAGGAGTCCAAGCCCGAGGCCAAGGCCGAGGTGGCTGCCGCAGCGAAGAAGGAGGACGCGAAGCCCAAGAAGACGCGCTTCAAGTTCTTCAAGGATGTGCGCGCCGAGCTCAAGCGCGTGACCTGGCCCACCCGCACCGATGTGCTTCGGTGGAGCGGCGTTGTGGTATGCGCTTTGCTGTTCTTCGGCATCTTCACCGCTGTGCTGGATAACCTGATCGTTACGCCGGCACTCGTTGCCCTTTCGGGATTGGGAGCGGCGTAAGATGGCTAAGAAATGGTATGTCCTTCACACCTACTCGGGCTACGAGAACAAGGTGAAATCCAATCTGGAGCAGCGCATCGAGGCCATGGGCATGGAAGACAAGATCTTCAAGATCCAGATTCCCACTGAGACGGTTACCGAGATCAAAGAGGGCGGCAAACGCGTCGAGTCCGAGAAGAAGGTGCTTCCGGGCTATGTGCTCGTGCGCATGGAGATGGATCCCCAGAGTTGGACCGTTGTGCGCAACACCCCGGGTGTGACGGGTTTCGTGGGCAGTCAGGGCAACCCTGAGCCCCTTACACGCGACGAATACAACAAGGTCATGGGCGTCGGCAAGTCCCATGCCGGTGTGGTGAAGAAAGCTACCACTTCCATTGAAGTGGGCCAGACGGTGAAAGTTGTCTCCGGCCCCTTCGATGACTTCGATGGCACAGTGGCCGAGGTCATGCCCGATGCCGGTAAGGTGCGGGTCATGGTCTCCATCTTCGGTCGCGAAACGCCGGTGGAGCTTTCGTTTGATCAGGTGGCGAAGGTTTAGGGAACGATTACGACATTGCACGCAGGTGCCCGCGTGGACCGGGGCTTCTCACTTGCGCTGTGATCGAACAGGATATACAAGAGCATCGAAAGGATAACCGAGCATGGCTCCCGCAAAGAAAGAAACAGGTTACATCAAGCTTCAAATCCCCGCTGGTGGCGCCAATCCGGCTCCTCCGGTAGGCCCGGCTCTGGGCGCTCAAGGCGTCAACATCATGCAGTTCTGCCAGGCATTCAATGCCCAGACTCAGGATCAGGCTGGCACCATCATCCCGGTGGAGATCACGGTCTATGAGGACAAGTCGTTCACGTTCATCTGCAAGACGCCTCCCGCGGCTGTGTTGATCAAGGAGAAGCTGGGCCTCGAGAAGGGCTCCGGCATCCCCCAGCTGCGCGCTGTGGGCACCTTGACCGAGCAGCAGCTGCGCGAGATCGCCGAGCAGAAGATGCCCGACCTCAACGCCAATACCATTGAGGCGGCCATGGAGATCATCGCCGGTACGGCGCGCTCCATGGGCGTGCGCATCGAGGGCCGCGAGCTTAAGAAGAAGTACGTTCCCAGCCGCAAGCTCGCCGAAGCTCTGCGTGCACTGGGCGAATAATCGGGTTTGACCGCCTTCGGGCGTTAAACGAAGTTGGGAGAGCGCGCTTCAGGCGGCTCGCTAATCACCACGAAGGAGCAGAAAATGGCAAAGCATTCTAAGAACTACCGCGCAGCGGAGGAGAAGATCGGCGATAAGGTCTATTCTCCGCTGGAGGCATTCCAGCTGATCACCGAAGTCAGCAATGCCAAATTCGATGAGACCGTGTGCGCCCATTTCCGTCTGGGCATCGACACCCGCAAAGCCGACCAGAACATCCGCGGCACCGTGGCCCTGCCCAATGGCTCGGGCAAGACCGTGCGCGTGGCGGTGTTTGCTGAGGGCGACGCGGCCCGGGCCGCCGAAGAGGCCGGTGCCGACATCGTGGGCTCTGACGACCTGGTCGCCGATATCCAGGCGGGCAACATCGACTTCGATGCCGCTGTTGCCACCCCTGATCAGATGGGCAAGGTGGGACGCTTGGGTAAGATCCTCGGCCCTCGCAACCTCATGCCCAACCCGAAGCTGGGAACGGTGACCCCCGATGTGGCTAAGGCCATCAACGACCTGAAGGGCGGCCGTGTGGAGTACCGCGCCGACCGCTATGGCATCTGCCATGTGGTGCTGGGCAAGGCGAGCTTCACCCCGGAGCAGCTGGCTCAGAACTACGGTGCCGTCTATGATGAGATCCTGCGTGCCAAGCCGTCAAGCGCCAAGGGCAAGTACGTGAAGTCCATCTATGCGGCTTCCACCATGAGCCCCTCTGCCCAGATCGACCCGGCCGTGCAGCGTGAATACGATGTCAAAGCCGAGGTTCAGGCTGAGGAATAGTCCTTCTTCCTTTCGATTCGAAACCCGCTTCCTTCAGGGAGCGGGTTTTCTTTTTTTTTCTAATCGTACGAAGCATTCGATGGAGGTGCATAGGTGAGCTCGGATGTCATTTTGAAAAGCCCAGAGGAGATAGAGGCCATGAAACGGGCAGGGGAGCTATCGGCGGCGGTGCTGCGCGAAGTGGGCGCTCGCTGCGTTCCCGGTGTTTCCACATTGGAGCTCGACCGCTTCGCGGAAGACTACATCCGCTCCCATGGGGGCATTCCCACCTTCAAGGGCTATGGCGGGTTTCCCGGTTCCATTTGCGCGTCGGTGGATGATCAGATCGTCCATGGCATCCCATCGGAGTCCGTGATTTTGCGGGATGGGAATATCATCTCCATCGATGTGGGGGCCACAGTGGACGGCTGGGCCGGGGATAATGCTTGGACATTCGCGGTGGGTAAGGTCTCGCCTGTGGCCGAGCGGCTGCTGAAGACCACCGAGGAGTGCCTTTGGGCGGCCATCTCCGCTGCGCGGCCGGGAAACCGGTTGGGGGACATCGGCCATGCGGTGACATCTGTTGCCCGGGCGGCAGGCTGCGGCGTGGTAAGGGAATACACCGGTCACGGCATTGGGCGGGCTATGCATGAGGGGCCAAGCGTTCCCAATCACGGTCTGAAGCATACGGGGCTTCAACTGCAGCCGGGCATGGTTTTGGCCATCGAGCCCATGATCACCGAGAAAAGCCCCAAGACTCGTGTGGGCTCCGACGGGTGGCTCGTCACCACGCGCGATGGCGGCTTGGCGGCGCACTTCGAGAAAACCGTGGCGATCACCGAGGAAGGCCCTGTGCTGGTATCGGTTGAGCCGGGCCGCAAGCGTCCTATCTAGCGGCTTGCTCCCGCATCTTTCGGCGGTCCAAGGCGGCGCCGATGAAGCCCGTGAAGAGGGGATGCGGCCGAGTGGGCCGGCTTTTGAACTCCGGGTGGGCTTGGCTGGCGACGAACCAAGGATGATCGGCGAGCTCTATCATCTCCACCAAGCGCCCGTCCGGGGAGAGGCCCGAGATGACCAGCCCGGCTTCTGCAAGGCATTCCCGATAGGCGTTGTTAACCTCGAAGCGATGGCGGTGGCGCTCGTAGATGAGCTCCTCGCCATAGATCTCACGGGCCTTGGTGCCCTCCTCGAGCTTGCAAGGATATGACCCCAGGCGCATGGTACCTCCCTTGTCGTCTATGTCGCGCTGGGATGGCATGAGGTCTATGACGCAGGGCGGTTTGGATTCCGCCTCTCCGTCAGCGAACTCGGCGGAGGTGGCATCGTGCAGCCCGGCTCCATGGCGGGCGAGTTCGCAGACCGCCGCCTGAAGCCCCAGGCAAATGCCCAGATAGGGAACGCCGTTTTCCCGGGCGAAGCGCGCCGCTGCGATCTTCCCCTCGAATGCCCTTGCCCCGAAGCCCCCTGGCACCAAGATGCCGTCCATGCAACCAAGGACCTCCGCCGCAGAGGCGTCGTCCAGCTCCTCGCCGTCTATGAGGTGGCTTCTCACCTTGCACCCGTAGGCCACACCCGCGTGGTCCAGGGCTTCGATGACCGAGAGATAGGCATCGGGCAGGCTCGTGTATTTCCCCACGATGGCGATATCCGCTTCGTGGTTGCACATCTGGGATGCGGTGATGAAATCCTTGAGCGGCTCCAAGTGAATGGGGCGCGCCTCAAGGCCCAGATGCTGACACACTTTGGCATCGAAGCCCTGCTCGTAGAGTTTCAGAGGCACCTCATAGATGGAGGCGGCGTCTTCGCAAGCCAGCACCTCGTTTTTGTCCACATCGCAAAACAGGGCGATCTTCTCGCGGGTCTTGTCGGTTATCTCATGGTCGCTTCTGCACACGATGAAATCGGGTTGCACACCCATGGAGCGAAGCTCCTTCACCGAGTGCTGAGTGGGTTTGGTTTTTACCTCGTGAGCCGCGGCGATGTAGGGCACCAGGGTCACATGGACGAAGACCACCTCGTCATGGTGCTCCTTTTTGAACTGCCTGACCGCCTCGATGAACGGCGTGCCTTCGATGTCACCCACCGTGCCACCTATCTCAGAGATCACGATGTCGGCTCCCGTTTGGCTTGCGGCTCGGCGGATGCGATCCTTTATGGCCTCGGTCACATGGGGGATGACCTGCACCGTTCCGCCAAGGAAATCCCCGTGGCGCTCCTGAGCGATGAGGCTTTGGTAGATCGACCCTTGCGTGAAGTTGGAGTCTTGGGTGAGGTTCTCATCGATGAACCGTTCATAATGGCCCAGGTCCAGATCTCCCTCATGGCCGTCTTCGGTCACGAATACCTCGCCATGTTGGAACGGCGACATCGTGCCGGGATCCACATTCAGATAGGGATCCATCTTCTGCATGGTCACTTTGTAACCGCGCGCCTTCAGCAGATGACCCAAGGATGCGGAGGTGATGCCCTTTCCCAAAGAAGAGACAACCCCGCCGGTCACGAAAACATGTTTAGCCATAGCTTCCTCCTTGGGACTCTATGGTATCGCGCTTAAGGTTCCCAAACGTGATTCGGATACAAACATTTAACGTTTCCCGCTTGCCCTGCGAGCGTTCAGCGCTCCGGTTCTTCTTGCTATAATCGAAGGCGTTTCATCGCGTTTGCCCTGGGGAGGTTGGAAGGTTATGGGTCACCCTGTCGGATTCGATAATCAAAAGTACATCGCGCTGCAAACGGAGCGCATCCGCGAGCGCATCGACCGCTCGGGCGGCAAGCTGTACTTGGAATTCGGCGGCAAGCTCTTCGACGACTACCATGCCTCGCGAGTGCTGCCCGGTTTTGAGCCGGATACGAAGCTGCGCATGCTCCAGAGCCTGGCAGACGATGCGGAGATCATCCTTTGCATCTGCGCTAACGACATAGAGCACTCCAAGATGCGCGGGGATCTGGGCATCACCTACGACGAGGACCTGTTGCGCCTCATGGATGTATTCAAGGACCTGGGATTCTTCGTGTCCAGCGTGGTCATCACCCAGTACCGCAACCAGCCGGCGGCCGACACCTTCCGCAAACGCCTGGATGGGCTGGGTATCAAGAGCTACCTGCATTACTCCATTGAGAACTACCCTTATGACATAGACACCATCGTTTCCGACGAGGGCTATGGGAAAAACGATTACATCGAAACGACGCGCCCATTGGTTGTGGTTACAGCCCCCGGCCCCGGCTCCGGTAAGATGGCCACGTGCCTCTCACAGCTCTATCATGACCACAAGCGCGGGGTGAAGGCGGGGTATTCGAAGTTCGAGACCTTCCCCATTTGGAACCTGCCTTTGGACCATCCGGTGAACATCGCCTATGAGGCGGCCACCCTTGATCTGTCCGACGTGAACGCCATCGACCCCTTCCATCTGGAGGCCTACGGCGAGACCACGGTGAATTACAATCGCGACATAGAGATCTTCCCTGTGCTGAAGGCCATGATGGAGCGCATCATGGGCACAAGCCCCTATCTTTCGCCCACCGACATGGGTGTGAACATGGCCGGCCTTGCCATAAGCGATGACGAGGTTTGCCGCAATGCCGCCAAAAACGAGATCGTTCGCCGCTACTTCCAGACGGCTACCGAGGCCAAGCGCACCGGTGTTGGCGTTGAGCTGGTGAATAAGGCCGAGATGCTGATGAAGAAGGCCGCAGTGGATAGCGACCTTTCCCCGGCCCATCAGGCGGCCTTGGCCAAGGAGGCCGAATCAGACGGACCGGCGGGCGCCATGGTGCTTCCCGATGGGACGGTGGTGACCGGCAAGACCTCCACGCTCCTCGGCGCTGCGTCCTCGGTGCTGCTGAACGCGCTCAAAGCCCAAGCCGGCATTGATGATGAGACCTACATCATCCGCGATGAGGCGCTTGAGCCCATCTGCAACCTGCGCACCGAGCAGCTGGGACACAAGAACCCCCGGCTCCACCCGCGGGAGATGCTTATCGCCCTTTCCACCTCGTCGCTCACAAGTCCCCTGGCTGCCGAGGCCATACAGGCAGCAAGTCAGCTGCGCGGCTGCGACGCCTACTTCAGCATCATCATCCCCTCCGATGACGAGCAGCTCTATCGCTCCTTGGGGATAAATGTGTGCTGTGAGCCGAAATATGAGCAACACCGCTTCTACCAAGGCTGAGAGGCTTTAGGGCTGGGTTCTGAATTCTCAAGCCGTCTGTCATGGCACAAAGGCCAATGACAGACGGCTTTCAAATCCATAACCTCAGCCCTAAAGCCTCTCACGGGCGGATGTGCTGCGCAAGCCGTCCGCACCCAGGTCACGCACCTCAGAGGCTCTCAGTGATGGGTCCATGGCACGAAGGCCAATGGCGCGTAGCTTTCAAGTCCAGCCCCTCGCCTCAGAGGCTCTCAGTATTAGAAGCTTGGATGGCCTTCACTTATGATGAGGAGTGGCAGAATAATGCCGATTATGGGAGGTCGAAAGAAGAGATCCTATGCTTTGGAGATGCATCGATTTCTGAATTCCCAGGTCAGAAAATAGAAGTGTTTAAGTCATTATTCAACAGGGTATCAAAACCTCTCATAATCGGCATTATTCTGCCGCTGCTTCCCGTTTTCGAAGAAATTAGTCCATTCGCCGCAAGCGATCCATTCCGAAGAATCATCCCAATCACTTCGATTACCCCGATGGGGTGGGCCCGATGAGCCAAATGCGCTGGGTGATGCGAGCGGCCAGGTGATGCGAACACGCTCAGTAGCGGGCGTGCTTGCCGCGCGGCGGTTTCCTCAGATGCATCTTCACCAGCAAGCGGTTCAAGATGCGCGTGACCAGCTGCATCTCGGGGATGCGGAAAAGCGCGCAAAGGGAGAAGGCGATGATCAGCCCGGCCCCCCCGGCCACCACCAGGCGCAAGAACCCGCCGAGCATCCCGCTTCCCAAAGGAAGGAGCCCGTTGATCGCATAGGCCGCCGCCATGGCAAGCCCTGTGGCGATCAAAGCGCGCACGGCCATCCAAAGGATCGATCCCAGCCGAAACGACCCGATCATCCTCAGCAGCATGACCACCAAGATCAGCGTGCAGCCGCCGTAATAGATGAGGTCGGCCGCGGGCACACCCAAAAGCCCCAAGGCATCCGGGGTGCACAAGAAGTAGTAAAGCACGCACTGGACCACAACCATCACGGTGCTTACCAGCGCGAATCGCAGAAAGCGGCGCAGGGCGGCGAACACGTTGTACATGAACATCAGCACCGCATAGAACGGCAGGCTCACCAGCCAAGCCGCGAGCACCCCGGCCACATAGGCCGCGTCTTGGGCGTTGAATGCGCCGGCTTGGAAAAGCTCCATCAAAGGTTGGGAGAGTATGATCATTATGCCGGCAAGCGGAATGATGAGCAGCAGGTTTCCTGCCACGCCGCTGCGCACGAGCTCCCGCAGACCCAGCCAATTCTCTTTGGCTACGGCCTCTCCCATCTCGGTGAAAAGGGCGCGTGAAAGCGACACCGACACCACACCGTAGGGCAGTTGGTACCACGTCCAAGCGTAAAGCAAGGTGGAGGGACCGTTCTCGCCCACCGAGAGCGAGAAGGCGTTGCGGCAGGAGAACGCCACCAGAGTGCCCACGATGTAGAGCATGGTGGGCAGCGCGATCTTCATGGCCTCGATCAGCGCCGGGTCGCGCAGATCGATGAAGAAGCGGTAGCGAAAACCTATCTTCACCAGGGCGGGAATCTGCATGAGCGCCTGTACCGCCACGCCCAAGGTGGTGCCCACCCCTAAAACCAGGATGGCCAGCGACCCGTCTACGGCCGAAAGGGGGATGTAGGCGAAAAACGAAACGATGACCAGCACATTGTTCAGCGCCGGCGCGATGGCCGGGAGGAAGTAGATGCGGTTGGCGTTCAGCACCGCGGTTACGATGCCGCTTATGCCGTAGAAGACGATCTGGAAGGCGAAGATGCGAAAGAACATCACCGATAGCTCCACCACCTCGTCTCCCGAACCCACGGTGAACGTTTGGGTGGCGATGAGCTGCGGGGCGAAGAAGCTTGAAAGCAGGGTGAGGGCGCCCAGCACCACGATGGTGAGGTTGAGCAGGTTGCAGGCGAAGGCATTGCCGCCGTCGGCTTTCTTGTGCTCCTTCTCCAAAAGGTATATCGGGATGAACGCGGCGCCCAAAAGGCCGCCGGCCACCAGGTCGAAGACCACATTGGGCATGTTGTTGGCCACCTGGTAGGCGCTCGTTATCATGGAGTTCCCCAGGGCGAATGCCATGGCCCAGGTGCGGATCAGGCCGGTGATGCGGGAGATGAGCGTGGCTGCCGTCATGAGCATGGTGGACTTCGCCACCGTTGGACGCACCTCTCGGTTGTCTTCGGCCACACGCACCTCCTCGACCCTGATACAATTCCCTTTAGCAGATGCAATTATATAGCCGAATGGCGTCGCACCGCCCGCTTTAGGAAAAGAGCACCGATACCATGAGAATCCTCATAGTCGCCAACCGTCAGAACACCGCTACGTTGGATACGTTTTTCCAAATCGCTGCCTATCTGGACTCTCAGGGCATCGCCCATGATGAGATAGATCTGCGCTCCCTTCCCGATGCGGCGGCGGTTTACGATCCAGATCCGATGCTGTTGGAGCGGACGCTCGGCTGCGATTACGGGCTCATCATCACGTTGGGGGGCGACGGCACGATCCTCCATACAGCTCGTTTGGCCTATCTGCTCGATGCGCCCATCATGGGGATAAACCTGGGGCATCTGGGATTTTTGGCCAATACCGCCGATGAAAGCGTGATCGCCCTGGTGGCTGATGCCTTGGCGGGGGAGGTGCTGCGGGAGCAGCGCATGAACCTGCGCATCGAAGTGGAATGCGTAGGCGATGAGGAGGAGCCGCCCGACTCGCCGCGGGTGTTCTTCGCCCTGAACGAGATCGCCATCGCCCGCGGCGCCTTGGGGCATATCGTGGATTTCTCCTTCGCCATATCGGGGGACCGCATCGCCTCCATGCGCGGTGATGGCCTGGTGGTGGCTACAGCCACGGGCTCCACGGCCTACTCGCTTTCGGCGGGCGGCCCTTTGGTGGGACCGAGCCACCGGGGTATGATCGTGGTTCCGTTGGCACCCCACACGCTTAACTCGCGCGCCATCGTGGTGGAGCACCACGATGTGGTGGAGGTGGCTTTTCAGCCGGATGGGTCAAGCGCAAGCGAGGTGAGCCTGTTCGCCGATGGGGATGCGCTTAGCTTCTCGCGGCCCATCTCCCGGGTGCGCGTGACGGTGGGGGAGCATCCTACCACGCTTCTCACCCAGCGCCGCGAGAGCTTCTACAAGCTGATCGCCCACACGTTCTTCGACTGATGCCATGGACATCCCGCAGGCCATCGAGGAGTACTTGAACCACCTGCGCATCGAGCGCGGCTGCTCGCCTTTGACCATCGAGGCATATGGACGTGACCTGGACGATTATGTCGCCTTCTTGGATGAGGTGGGAATCGCGGATCTGGGGCGCATCGACCGCGACACCATTGTGGCCTATGAAGCCGACCTGACCGACCGCGAGTATGCCATCACGAGCATCGACCGCCACCTGTCGGTGCTCAAGGGCTTCCACCGCTTCTGCGTCCAGGAGGGCCGCGCGCCTTTCAATCCGGCGGCCACCGTGCGTTTGCCCCTTCCGCCGGAGAAGCTTCCCGATGTGCTTTCCATCGAGCAGGTGGATGCGCTCCTGGACTCCGTTGAGGGTGACGATGCCCTGGCCTGCCGTGATCGCGCAATCCTTGAAGTGCTCTATGGCTGCGGGCTGCGGGTGAGCGAATGCGTGGGGCTCAATATAGCTGATTGCGCCTTTGAGGAGGGGTATCTGCGCGTGACCGGCAAAGGTGACAAACAGCGCCTTTCCCCCATCTCGGGCTGTGCTGCCCGCGCCCTGGGCGAGTATCTGGATGAGGCGCGCCCTCAGCTTTTGAAGCCCTATGCCAAGCCCACCGGTGCGGTCTTCCTCAACGCGCGCGGTGGCCGGTTGACACGCCAGTCCATCCATAGCATCGTGGCTCGGGCCGGTCTTTCGATCCATGTGGAGAACCTGCATCCCCACACCCTTCGCCATTCCTTCGCTACGCACATGCTGGAAGGCGGGGCCGATCTGCGCGTGATCCAGGAGATCCTGGGGCATTCCGATATCTCTACCACTCAGATATACACCCATGTGGATAGGAGCCACATCCGGGAGGAATATCTTGCGGCTCACCCGCGGGCATAGCGTTTTTTGGTCCTGGGAGCTTTGCCAGTCGTCGAAACCACCCCGCGCATATAATTCCTGGATGCGCGCCATTTGCCCCTGCTAGCCTTCCTTGCGCACCCAAGTGCGCGTCAGAGCTTTCAACCCCCCGCAGTGTCACAATTGAATCATCTAATGCAACAGCAAGGAGCGAAGGCAAGGGCGCTACCCCGCTCAAAGGGCGATAGCCTTAGCGCAACTGACCCTCCCGCTCAGCAGTGCGGTCTTGCGGCAGGGCAAGAGCAGCTCTGCGTGAGGGGCCGTGGTCAAAAACCCCCGCCAATCTGAGTTTTTGGGTGCCAAAGGCAGGTCCGATGGGGGAGTCCGACAGCAAAATCTCAGGTCGCGGATTTCGATGCAGGGCAAAACGACCGAAAACGCAGCGAAGAAGTCAAACTGGTGGGGGTTTTTGACCATCGGGTGTGGGAGTGAGCGCTAAAGAGAGGGTAAGGGATGCAATAGTGAGTATGTGCCGGGGAAAAGGGAACCCCCCCGGCACCACAAGTCGTGTGCCATGATGCGGAAAGCGCGGTTGCGGAAGGATCGGGGTCGGAAGCTATGGAGGTTATTAGCTAAGTAGCGGTTGTGGAGGTTGGACGACGAAAACAGGGGGGAGTAGTTGAGTTAAGGGCGGTTGTGGGAGGGTGCAGGGGCTCATTTTGTGATCCAGGGCGTAACTAGATTCCTGTGACCTGGGGTTTTGTTGAATAGCTACTGAAAATGGCACCCACTCCCGTCCGTAACCCTCCCACAAGTGCCCTTAACCCAACTACTCCCCCCTGTTTTCGTCGTCCAACCTCCCACCTCCCACAAGTGCCATTAACCCAACCGCCCCTCTCATCCTGAGTCTCATCCTCCCATAACCGCCCCTAACTCATCTGCTCCTGTACACCCGTACACCCTCCCTCTCGCACAACCCATCCGCGTCCCGCCACGCCA